>CAMPHE010000335.1 GCA_946885815.1 uncultured Arenimonas sp. | reverse complement strand
CTGGTGGTCAAGGGCGTGCCGATGGGGCTGCAGATGGTGATGATCTCGCTGGCGATGATCGCGATGATCGCGATGGTGAATCGCCACGGCACCTACACCACCGCCGCGTACGGCGCGGCGATGCAGCTGTGGACCTACGTGCAGATGCCGGCGATGGCGATCGGCGCGGCGTGTTCGTCGATGGCGGCGCAGAACGTCGGCGCCGGCGACTGGCCGCGCGTGCATGCCACCGCGCGCACCGGCGTCATCTTCAATTTCCTGATGACGGGCGCGCTGATCGCACCGATGATCCTGCTCGACCGCACGACGCTGTCGGTGTTCCTGCCCGCGGGCAGCGAGGCGCTGGAGATCGCGCGGCACCTGAACCACATCGCGGTGTGGTCGTTCCTGTTCTTCGGCGTGGTGTTCGTGCTGTCGGGCGTGGTGCGCTCCACCGGTGCGGTGGTGCCGCCGCTGCTGATCCTCGCGTTCGCGCTGTGGGGCGTGCGGGTGCCGTTCGCGGTATGGCTGCAGCCCGGTCTCGGCGTCGATGCGATCTGGTGGAGCTTCCCGGTCAGCGCCGCGGTCGCGACGGGGCTGACGCTCGCGTACTACCGCTGGGGCCGGTGGAAGGAAGCGCGGATGCTGCCGGCCGATCCCGACGAGATGGCGATCCCGTCGGAGGTGCCGGCGATGCCGCCGTCGCCGGTGGCGGACGCGGCGGTGCACGTGGCGCCGCCCCTGGAGCCCACCGACCGGTAGGAGCGGCTTCAGCCGCGACCGATTTCGCGCGGGATCCCGCCATCGCGGCTGAAGCCGCTCCTGCGCTTGGCCGGGCGTGCTTGTGGGCGCTCGCGCGCGTGTGGCAGTCTGGCCACAGACGATTTTCTGGAGTCCGATCGTGGTCGATCCGGACGGTTTCCGCCCCAACGTGGGCATCGTGCTGATGCACGAGGATGGCCGGCTGTTCTGGGCCCGCCGCGTCAACCGCGACGGCTGGCAGTTCCCGCAGGGCGGGATGAACACCGACGAGACGCCGATCGAGGCGATGTACCGCGAGCTGCGCGAGGAGACCGGGTTGCTCCCGGACCACGTGCAGGTGCTCGGCTCGACGCCCGGCTGGCTGCGCTACCGCCTGCCGCGCCGCTGCGTGCGCCGCGGCAACCGGCCGCTGTGCATCGGCCAGAAGCAGGTGTGGTTCCTGCTGCGGATGACCTGCGCCGAAACCGAGGTGCGCTTCGACCAGTGCGACAAGCCCGAATTCGATTCGTGGCGCTGGGTCGACTTCTGGTACCCGGCCCAGCACGTGGTGAGCTTCAAGCGCGAGGTGTACGCCCGGGCGCTCCAGCACCTGGCCCCGCATGCCCGCGCCGTGGCCGGCGACATGGCGGTGCCGGTGGCCGACGAGGCGCTGCGGGCGGTGCTGGCCGCCGCGGCGCGGCCGGCGAGGGCCCGCGTTCGGGCCTGAAGGCCCTCCCACTTGACAATGATTCGCATCCGCGAGGAAAATGCGAGCCATTCTCATCGCGGGCCCGCTGCCTTGTACGTCTGCCTCTGCCACGGCGTCACCGACCACGACATCCGCCGCGCCACCGACGCCGGCGTGCGGACGGTGTCGGAGCTCACGATGCGCACCGGTCTCGGCAGCGGTTGCGGCAGCTGCGTCGAGATGGCCGGCGACCTGATGCGCGAAGCGCAGTCGCGTCCGCTGCCGGTGCCGGTGCTCGCCGCCGCCGCCTAGCCGCGCCTCCGGCGCGCGCGCCCGTCACGCCGCGCGCACCTTCGGAACGCCACCGATTCGCGTTTCTTCATCGCGTGCGCGATGGCGCTAGGCTGGCCTCCCATCCGCATGGAGGCAGAGGCCATGAAAGGCGACGCCACGGTCATCCAGCACCTCAACAAGGCGCTGTACAACGAACTGGTCGCGATCAACCAGTATTTCCTGCATGCGCGCATGTTCGGCAACTGGGGCCTGAAGGAACTCGCCGAGCACGAGTACAAGGAATCGATCGACGAGATGAAGCACGCCGATCGCCTGATCGAGCGCATCCTGTTCCTCGACGGCCTGCCGAACCTGCAGAACCTCGGCAAGCTGATGATCGGCCAGACCGCGAAGGAAGTATTCGAGTGCGACCTGAAGCTCGAGTACCTCGCGGTGCCCGACCTGAAGGCCGGCATCGTCGATTGCGAGCGCCTCGGCGACTACGTGTCGCGCGAACTGCTCGAAGACATCCTCGAGTCCGAGGAAGAGCACATCGACTGGCTCGAGACGCAGCTCGGGCTGATGCAGACGGTCGGCGAGCAGAACTACCTGCAGTCGAAGATGGGCGGCACGGGCTCCTGACTCAGCCCCGCAGCAGCCCCTGAAGCGCCGTCGCGGCGCGCTTGAACTCCGATTCCAGCACCGCCACGGCCACCGCCGGCCGTGGCAGCGTGCCCTGTCGCGCGCCGAACTCGATGCGTTTGGCGGCGGCCGACAGCGCCATCGCGCCGAGGTTGGCGCTGGCCGACTTGAGGGTGTGGGCGGGCGCCACCAGCAGCGGCATCTCGCCGTTCGACGCCGCCGCTTCGAGCGCCGCGACGTGCTTGGGCGCGTCCTCGAGGAACAGTTTCACGAGGCTCAGGTATTCCTGGCCCATCACTGCGCGCAGCTCGTCGACGACGTCCATCGCCAGCACCGGCGGGACCGGCGCGCCTTCGGCCCGCGATTCGGTGGACACCGGCTCGGGGCGCGGTGCGGGCGGCGGCGGCGCGGGACGCGGCAGCGGCGCCGCGGCGGGCGTCGGCGGCGATCGCAGTGGCGGCGCCGGCGAGGCGGGCAGTGGCAGCGGCGCGGCGGCGGCGGCCGGACGCGGCGGCATCGCGACCGGCGTCGCCGCGGGAGGCACGGGATTCGACGCGAGCGCGGCGCCGGTCGGCACGGCGGCGACCGCAGCGGCGAGGCCGTCGTCGTCGGGCACCGGCGCGCCAGTCG
>CAMPHE010000334.1 GCA_946885815.1 uncultured Arenimonas sp. | reverse complement strand
TCGGCGCCGGCCTTCATCGCCGCGGCGTTCACCGACAGCAGCAGGTCCACCTTCTCGCCGATCGGCACTTCCATCGCGTTCTTCGTGATCGGCGTCTTCCACGCGACCTCGCCGACGCCCTTCACCGGCGCCAGCTGCACCGGCTTGTCCTGCAGCTTCGAGTTCGCCTTGGCGATCGCCGTCGCCTGGCGCGCCGCGCCCGCGACCGCGGCCGGGCTCATGTCGCGCGTCGCGGCGAAGCCCCACGCGCCGTTCGCGATCACGCGCACGCCGACGCCGGTGGATTCGGTGTTGACGACGTTCTGCACCTTGTCCTCGCGGGTGACGACGAACTGCTGCAGGTAGCGGCCGACACGCACGTCGCAGTACGTCGCGCCGGCGTCGGTGGCGGCCTGCAGCGCGGCGTCGGCGATCGCCTTCTTCATCGCCACGTCGAGCCCGGAGACGAGCTCCTGGGCGGCGATCGTGCGGCTGTAGGGCATCAGCAGGCCGGCGAGGCCGACCCCCGAGATCGTCAGGAAGTCTCGTCTGTCCATCGTTCACTCCAGCGGGTTGAGCGGGCGACACTCCGGAGCCGGAGCGCGGTGTGAGGTGCTCGCCGACTCTGGAGAGCCGCGAGCGCGCACGTCAAGTGACGAATGGCCTAGCGCGTGTGCGCGTCGTCGCGGACGGGACGCGCGGGTGCGACGCGAGCCGGCGCACGCCGCCCGATTTCGGCCTGCGTCGCCCGGTCCGGCACCGGAACCGCCGCACCGGAACAGGCCATCGAGTCGGCGTTGCACACCCGATACGCGCCGAGCCGGTCGCCGTCGGTCTTGCCGATCCAGCGGCCGACGTTCGCGACGGTCTCGATGTACGCATCGCCCCGGTAGACGTCGATCGCTTCGGCGCCGCCCGTCCAGTCGAGCTGCACGTAGTGCGCCAGCCGGCGGTCGACACGGGTCAGTCGCGCCGCCAGCCCCGACGGATCGGGGACGTCGGCGACGCGCACGCATTCCCATGTCTCGACGATGCGCGGCCCGGTGTCGAGCACCTCGAAATCCTCGGCCCGCACGATCCGCGACGGCACCGCCTGGTAGAACGTCTGCGGCGTGATCCCGACGTCGCTCCAGCGATGCGTCGTGTAGTGGTCGCTCTCGGCGGTGAGCGCGATGTTGCCGCCGTCGGACAGGACGATGCCGTGGCGCTGCATCGTGCGCAGCACCACCTGCGCGCCGGGCGGATACAGTGAGACCGGGAAATCGGCCTTCAGCCGCAGTCGCGAGCCGTACGGGAGCGTGCCCTCGGGTCCGCTCGGGCCGCCCGAATGACTCGCCGGCCGCACGTACACGCCGCGGCGCTCGCCGTCGACGATCGTGCTGGCCATGCGTGCGTTCGGCAGGATGAAGCGGATCGCATGGCCGAGGTCGCCGTCCGCCACCTGCATCGCCGCATGCACTTCGTCGGCGTTGAACAGCAGGGGTGCGATCGGGAAGCCGGCCGCATCGGCACTGGTGCAGTGTTCGCCGCGACCGTTCGCGGGATACACGCGCTCCAGCTGCCAGACCACGAGGCACTGCGCGGCCAGCTGGTCGGCGCCGATCGCGCGCGCCCGGTACGCCTCGTACAGGCGGTCGCCCTGCACGACCAGCAGGTGGCAGTCGCCGTCGTCGGGACACGCCAGGCCGTCCTGCCATTCGATGCGGGCGGTGGCCGGTACCGGCATCGGCGTACCGAGCGCCTCGCAGTCCGGCAGGTAGTAGTCGCCGTCGTCGGGCCAGCCGGTGATCGTGCGCAGCGGCGCGTCGGGCGGCGCGTGCACGATGTGGAAGCCCAGATCGATCTGCATCCGGCCGTTGCCGAAGCCGCCCAGCGACGCCCAGGTCGCGATCATCGCCGCGGACTGCGGATGCACCGCGGCGTCGCGGATGTCCTGGTGCCAGACCGCTTCGGGTGGAAAGCGCGGCGGCGGCTCGGCCGCGGCGACCGGCAGCCACGCCGCGGATCCCAGCACGAGCCACGACAGCAGCCGGGCGGAAGGCGAGGGCAGGCGCGGTGCGAGCATCGGCGGTCCCGCGAAGGTTCGGGGCAGCATACGCCCGGCGATGGAACTCCGCCGCGCTGCCGGGGTCGACTCGGGGTGCGGTGACGCGAAGAGCCGGAGGAGAAAACCATGGCACGACGATTCCATTACGGTCCGCTGGTGTCGGTGGTGGCGCTGGCCGGCATCGGCTACGCGATATGGCATTACTACCCGCGCGAGGCGGCGCTGCCGGCGTCGCCGACGACCGCGCGGCCCGTCGACGCCGCGCCCGTCGCCGCGGCGCCTGCGCGGCCGGACGCGCAGTTCCCGATCGCTGAGGTCCAGGTGCCGCCGGAGGTCGCCGGGCCGCTTCCGGCACTCGAAGACAGCGACGGCGCGTTCCTCGATGCGCTGTCGACCGCGCTCGGCGGGCCGGTGGGCGAATGGATCGTGCAGGAATTCGTGATCGCGAAGCTGGTCGCGACGATCGACAACATTCCGAACGCGAAGATGATGCGCAACGTCTACGCGGCCAGGCCGGCCGCCGGCACGCTCGCGGTCGCCGAAGCGGACGGCCGGCTGTGGCTCGATGCCGGCAACAGCGCGCGCTACGACGCGGGCGTGGCGCTGCTGGAACGCGTCGATCTGCGGCAGGCGGTCGGCGTCTACGTGCGGTTCCATCCGCTGTTCCAGCAGGCGTATCGCGACATCGCGCCGCCGGGCGCGACGTTCAACGACCGCCTCGTGGCGGTGATCGACCATCTGCTCGCCGCGCCCGAGGTCGAGGGGCCGCTCGAGCTGCAGCGCGCGGAGGGCGGGCGCCTGCGGTTCGCCGACCCGCGGCGGGAGGGCGCCTCGGTGGGCCACAAGGCGATGTGGCGGCTCGGCCCGGACCACGCCGCGCGGGTGAAGGCGCGACTGCGCGAGCTGCGCGCGATCCTCGCCGGCCAG
>CAMPHE010000333.1 GCA_946885815.1 uncultured Arenimonas sp. | reverse complement strand
GTTCTTTCATGTCGGCAACGCAACGCGGGCCCATCCGCCGTGTCCTCGGCGGCCTCTGGTCGACGCTGAACTTCACCCGTCAGCTGGTCTTCAACATCCTCTTCCTGTTGATCGTGCTGATCGTGGTGGCGGCGATCTTCGCCAGCCCCGGCGCGCAGCCGCTGCTGAAGGAAACGGCGCTGGTGCTCGACCTCGACGGCACGCTGGTCGAGCAGTTCACCGCGTCGCCGGTCGACCGCCAGTTCAACCGGCTCACCGGCCAGGACCAGCCGGAAATCCAGCTGCGCGACCTGCTGCGGGCGATCGACGCCGCGAAGGACGACGCGCGGATCGACCGCATCGTGCTGCTCACCGACGGCTTCAGCGCGCCGGGCTTCGCGGCGATGCGCGATTTCGCGGCGGCGCTGCGCGATTTCCGCGCGGCCGGCAAGGAAGTGGTCGCGTACGGCTCGGGCATGGACCAGAAGCAGTACTACATCGCCGCGCAGGCCGACGAGGTCTACCTCGATCCGCAGGGCCTGGTGCTCATCGAAGGCCTCGGCCGCTACCGCATGTATTACCGCGAAGGCCTGCAGGACAAGCTCGGCGTCGACGTGCACCTGTTCAAGGTGGGCGAGTACAAGTCCGCCGCCGAGCCGTACGTGCTCGACGCGGCGTCGCCGGAAGCGCGCGAGGCCGACCTGTTCTGGATGACCGACATCTGGAACCGCTTCGTCGCCGACATCGCCGCCGCGCGCAAGCTCGACCCGGCCGCGCTGGGCGAGATGATCGTGCAGTTCCCGCAGCGCGTGCAGGCGCACGGCGGCGACACGGCGAAGCTCGCGCTCGACGAGAAGCTGGTCGACGGGCTGAAGATGCCGCACGAACTCGAGCAGATGCTGGTCGAGCGCGGCGCCGCCGGCGACGACGACGTCTCGTTCCGTCAGATCGGGCTCGACGGGTACCTCGCTCACCTCGGCCGCGCGAACCTCGGCCTCGATCCGCGCCCGCAGGTCGCGGTGGTGGTCGCGCAGGGCGAGATCGTCGACGGCGACATGCCGCCGGGCCTCGTCGGCGGCGAATCGACGTCGGCGCTGCTGCGCCAGGCGCGCGAGGACGAGGCGGTGAAGGCGGTCGTGCTGCGCGTCGATTCGCCCGGCGGCGGCGTGTTCCCGTCCGAGCAGATCCGCCGCGAAGTCGAACTCACGCAGGCCGCCGGCAAGCCCGTCGTCGTGTCGATGGCCAATGTCGCCGCCTCCGGCGGCTACTGGATCTCGATGAACGCCGACCGGATCTACGCCGACGAATCGACGATCACCGGGTCGATCGGCATCTTCGGCCTGTGGATGACCGTGCCGCGCGTGCTCGACAAGCTCGGCATCAGCACCGACGGCGTCGGCACCACGCCGCTGGCCGGCGCGCTCGATCCGACGCGCCCGCTCGACCCGAACGTCGGCATCGTCATCCAGTCGATCATCGACAAGGGCTACGCCGACTTCACCGGCAAGGTGGCCGCGGCGCGCGACACCACGGTCGCGAAGATCGACGCCGTCGCGCGCGGCCGCGTCTGGACCGGCACGCAGGCGCGCGAGCGCGGACTGGTCGACGAACTCGGCGGCCTGCGCGCGGCCCTCGACCACGCGGCGAAGCTCGCCAAGCTCGACGCCGACGCGCACGGCGTGCGCTACATCGAGAAGCCGCTGACGCCGTTCGAGCAGTTCGTGGTGAACCTGGGCAACAGCGGCCGCGCCGACGGGCTGCTGCGCGTGCTGGCGCCGGCGACGCTCGGCCTCGACCGGCAGACGCTGGCGAAAGTGGAAGGCGAACTGCGCTGGCTCGACCGCAGCGGCCGCACGCCGTTCCAGTCGGTCGCGCACTGCCTCTGCGACTACTGACGCCGCAGCGCGGCGGTGCGGCGTCCTAGCCGCCCGCCGCCTCCAGCGCCGCGTCGCGGTCGGCGGCGCGTTCGGCATCGGCGGCTTCGACGGCCTTGGCCTTGTCGAGCGGTTCGTTGATCGCGTCGCGCAGTTCCGTCGCCTGCGCGGCCTGCGGATCGGGCACGCCCTCGTCGGGCGCGGGATCGGGCGCGTTGCAGCCGGCGAGCAGCAGGGCGGCGGCGGCAGCGAACGGGGCGTGTCTCATCGCGGCATCCTCGATGTCGGGAGCCGTTATCCTACGCCCGACACGGAGGGGGCGATGGGCGCGAACCGCTGGCGGCTGGATGGACAGGTGGCGCTGGTGACCGGCGCGAGTGCCGGCATCGGCCGGGCGATCGCCGCCGAACTGCTCGCGCTCGGCGCCGACGTGCTGCTGGTCGCGCGCGACGAAGACGCGCTGGACACGACGCGGCTCGAGTTCGAGGACGCCTTCCCGTCGGCGCAGGTGCGTGCGTTCTCGGCCGACGTCGGCGATGCGGAACAGCGTCGCGAGATCTTCGACTGGGTCGAGGATCTCGGCGACGGCCTGCAGCTGCTCGTGAACAACGCCGGTGGCAACACCACGCGCGCCACGCTCGATTACGACGACGCCGAATGGCGCGCCCTGTTCGAGACCAACCTGTTCTCGGCGTTCGAGCTGAGCCGCTTCGCGCACCCGCTGCTGAGCCGCCATGCGGCGTCGGCGATCGTCAATGTCGGCTCGGTGTCGGGCGTCACCCACGTGCGAAGCGGTTCGCCGTACGGCATGACGAAGGCGGCGCTGCACCAGCTCACGCGCAACCTGGCGTGCGAGTGGGCCGGCGACGGCATCCGGGTCAACTCGGTCGCGCCGTGGTACATCCGCACGCGGCGCACGTCGACGAAACTCGCCGACCCCGACTACCTCGACGAAGTGATCGACCGCACGCCGATGGGCCGCGTCGGCGAACCGGAGGAAGTCGCGTCGGCCGTCGCCTTCCTGTGCCTGCCCGCCTCCAGCTACATCACCGGCGAATGCCTCGCCGTCGACGGCGGGTTCCTTCGCTACGGGTTCTGACCA
>CAMPHE010000332.1 GCA_946885815.1 uncultured Arenimonas sp. | reverse complement strand
TAACGCGTTTAGATCTGCACGTAAAACTCATCGGGCCCGCTTGGGGCCCGTTCGAGTGTGCTTTCATCTTGATCCGCGCCGATCCGCGTTGATCCGCGTCGAACGCTCCTGCCTGCTCGAACCCTACCGCGAAGACCCCGCCAGCCCCAGCTGATCCAGCACGAACGCGTATTCCTCGGCGCGCTCGTGGTAGCGCTGGAAGCGGCCGCTCTTGCCGCCGTGGCCGGCTTCCATGTTGGTGCGGAACAGCAGCGGGTTGTCGTCGGTCTTCTTCGCGCGCAGGCGGGCGACCCACTTCGCCGGTTCGTAGTACTGCACCTGCGAATCCCACAGGCCGGTGGTGACCAGCATCGCCGGGTAGTCCTGCGCCGACACCTGGTCGTACGGCGAGTACGACAGCATGTAGTCGTAGTACTTCGCGTCGGCCGGGTTGCCCCACTCGTCGTATTCGTTGGTCGTCAGCGGGATCGTGTCGTCGAGCATCGTCGTCACGACGTCGACGAAGGGGACGTGCGCGACGAGCACCTTGTACTTCTCCGGCGCCATGTTGGCGATGGCGCCGACCAGCAGGCCACCGGCGCTGCCGCCCATCGCCGCCACGCGGTCGGGCGCGGCGTAACCTTCCTTCACGAGGAAGTCGGTGACGTCGATGAAGTCGGTGAACGTGTTCACCTTGTTCAGCAGCTTGCCGTCGTCGTACCACGCGCGGCCCATCTCCTCGCCGCCGCGGATGTGCGCGATCGCGTACACCGCGCCGCGGTCGACCAGGCTCAGCACGTTGGTGCTGAAGTCGGGGTCGGTGCTGCTGCCGTAGGAACCGTACGCGTACTGGTACAGCGCGCCGGTGCCGTCCTTTTCGAAGCCCTTGCGGTACAGCACCGACACCGGCACCTTCGTGCCGTCGCGCGCGGTCGCCCACAGCCGTTCGGTGACGTAGTTCGCGCGGTCGAACCCGCCGAGCACCGGCTGCTCCTTCAGCAGCTTCCGTTCGCCGGTGCGCACGTTGAGTTCGTACGTGCTCGCCGGCGTCGTCAGCGACGTGTAGGTGTAGCGCAGCCAGTCGGTGCCGGGCTCCTCGTTGGTCGACAGCCCCATCGAGTACGCGCTCTCCTCGGTCGGCACGTAGTCGGCCTTCCCGTCCGGGCGCAGCACGCGCAGGCGCTCCAGGCCGCCGGACCGCTCGGCGATCGCGATGAAATCGTCGAACAGCTCGATGCCCGAGATCAGCACGTCGGGCGAATGCGCGACCAGCTCCCGCCACTTCGCGCGATCGCCCCACGCCTCGCCGTCGGCGAGCGTCATCAGGCGGAAGTTCTTCGCGTCCCAGTTGGTGTTGATGACCCAACGGCCACCGACATGATCGGCGCTGTACTCGAAGTCGCGCCGGCGCGGCGCGAGCGCGACGAACTCGCCCGGATCCGCGGCCTTCGTGCAGCGCTGTTCGCTCGACACGGTGCTGCCGAGGAAGATGCACAGGTACTGGTCGTCCTTCGTGCGGCCGACGCCCATGTAAAAGGAATCGTCTGCCTCCTCGTAGACCAGCGCGTCGGCCGAGGTCGGCGTGCCGAGCACGTGCGCCCGGACGCGCTTTGTCAGCAGCGTCGTGGGGTCCTTCTCGAGGTAGTACAGCGTGCGGTTGTCGTCGCCCCACATCAGGTTGGCGTTGGCGCCGGTGATGCGGTCGGGCAGCACTTCGCCGGTCTCCAGGTTCTTCACCTGCACCACGTACTGGCGGCGGCCGACATCGTCGGTCGCGAACGCCGCCAGCCGCCCGTCGGGGCTCACTTCGTACGTGCCGAGCTGGAAGAAGTTCTTGCCCGCGGCCATCGCGTTGACGTCGAACAGCACCTGCTCGGGCGCGTCCATCGCGCCCTTGCGGCGCGCGTGGATCGGGTATTCCTTCCCGGTCTCGTAGCGCGTGTAGTACCAGTAGCCGTCGTCGCGGTACGGCACGCTGGCGTCGTCCTGCTTGATGCGGCCGACGAGTTCGTCGTAGATGGTCGCCTCGAGCGACTCGAGCGGGCGCAGCACGTGGTCGGTGTAGGCGTTCTCGGCCTTCAGGTACGCGAGCATCTCGGCGTTCTCGCGCTTGTCGTCGCGCAGCCAGTAGTACTCGTCCTGCCGCGCGGCGCCGTGCGGCGCGCGCACCTCGTGCGGCTTCATCGCGGCGACCGGCGGCACCGGTTCGACCGCGGCGCCGGCCGACGCGTCGGTCTTCGCGGGCGCGCCGGCGACGGGCGCATCCATCAGCTTCTGCTTGAGGAAGGTGTAGGCGAGCGCGCTCATGTACGCCGACTGCGCGTTGTTCGCCGCGCCGCCGTGACCGCCTTCGATGTTCTCGTAGTAAGTGACGTCGTGGCCCTGTTCCAGCATCCGCGCGGTCATCTTGCGGGCGTGGCCGGGGTGCACGCGGTCGTCGCGCGTGGACGTGGTGAACAGTACCGGCGGGTAGTCCACGTCGGCGCGCACCGTGTGGTACGGCGAGAACTTCTGCAGGAACGCCCATTCCGCCGGCATGTCCGGATCGCCGTACTCGGCCATCCACGACGCGCCGGCGAGCAGCTTGTGGTAGCGCCACATGTCGAGCAGCGGTACCTGCGACACCACCGCGCCGAACAGTTCCGGGTACATCACCATCATGTTGCCGGTCATCAGGCCGCCGTTGCTGCCGCCCTGGATGCCGAGCCGCTCCGGACGCGTCACCTTGCGGGCGATCAGGTCGCGCGCGACCGCGGCGAAATCCTCGTACGCCTTGTGGCGGTTCGCCTTCAGCGCCGCCTGGTGCCAGCGCGGGCCGTATTCGCCGCCGCCGCGCGCATTCGCGACGACGTAGACGCCGCCGTCGGCCAGCCACGCGCGGCCGATGCCGCCGGAGTAGTTCGGCATCATCGATACCTCGAAGCCGCCGTACCCGTAGAGCAGCGTCGGGTTGTCGCCGTCGAGCACGAGGTCCTTCGGCGCGAC
>CAMPHE010000331.1 GCA_946885815.1 uncultured Arenimonas sp. | reverse complement strand
GGCCTGTATTACGGCCTGTACCTGGCGGGCGACGGCACGCTGGTCCGCGCCAACCGGTTCGTCGACACCGGCGGCGCGACCGGCGGCTATGCGGTCCGGGTCGACGGTCGCGGCGAAATCCGCGGCAACACGGTCGACGGCGTCACGACGGGGGCCGGCGCCGCGATGGGCATTTCCGGTGCCGGCGATTTCATCGTGGTCGACAATTCGATCAGCGGGCTCGCGGGCTCGGTCGTCGGCAGCGAATACGGCATCTACTTCTTCGGCGAGACGACCCGCCAGATCGTCGAGGGCAATCGGCTGCAGGCCCCCACCGACGACGGCGTCGGCATCGCCTGCGGCGGCGTCACCATCGTGCGCGACAACAGTCTCGTCGGGTTCGGCGCGCCGATGAGCGGGTGCCCCGACGACGGCGGCAACGTGCTGCGCTCGGCCGAGCCGTAGCGCCGCGCTCAGCCGCCGCCGGCGATCTGCCGCAGCGCGCGCTCGAACACTTCGGGCGGCTGGCCGCCGGAAATCAGGTGCCTGCGATCGATGATGATCGCCGGCACGCCACTGATGCCCGCTTCGATGAAGAACCGTTCCACCGTGCGGACCTCGTCGGCGAACTCGCCGGAGGCGAGGATCGCGCGCGCCCGCTCCGCCGGCAGGCCGGCCGAGTCGGCGACGTCGACGAGCGTGTCGTGGTCGGCGACGTTCCTGCCGTCGGTGAAATAGGCTTTCAGCAGCGCGCGCTTGAGCGCCAGCGCCTTGCCCTCGCCCGCGTCGGCCGCCCAGTGCAGCAGCCGGTGCGCGTCGAAGGTGTTGTGGATGCGGCGCCTCCTGGCCATGTCGAACGTGAAGCCGAGGGCGTCGCCGCGCTGGCGGATCGCTTCCTGGTTCGCGGCGATCTGCGCGTCGTCGATGCGGTATTTCGCCTTCAGGTGTTCGACGGCGTCCTCGCCGTCCGGACCGAGCTGCGGATTGAGTTCGAACGGCTGCAGGTGCAGGTCCACGGCGATTTCGCCGGCGACGCGGCGCATCGCCTCCTCCAGCGACGCGAGGCCGATCGCGCACCACGGGCAGACCACGTCCGAGACGAAATCGATGCGCAGTGACGGCAGCGGGGCGGTCGACATGTCGGTCTCCGGGTCAGGGCGCGTCCGGCGGCGGCTTCGCGGTCGTCGCCGGACGCGGCGCCGGGTCGCGATCGGCTTGGGGATCCTGCGCGAGCCAGCGGCGTTCGGCGCGAAGCAGCGCGCGCCGTTCGCGCTCGCCCGCGTCGAACGCCTGCGCTAGCACGCGGTGCAGCGACACCACCACCGCCACCAGCAGCAGGGCGAACGGCAGCGCCGCGACGATCACCACCGCCTGCAGCGCCTGAAGTCCACCCGCGGCCAGCAGCGCCACGGCGATCGCCGCCTGCAGCACGCCCCACACGAGCTTGCGCGCGAGCGGCGGATCACCCGCCTCGTCGCTCGACATGCCGGCCAGCACCAGCGTCGCCGAATCGGCCGACGTGACGAAGAACGACAGCAGCAGCACGACGGCGATGCCGGCCAGCAGCGACGGGAACGGCAGCCCGTCGAACATCGCGAAGAGCACGTGCTGGTAGCCGCGCTCCAGCGCGAGCAGCAGGTCGGTGCCGCCGATCAGCTGCTGGAACAGGGCGGTGCCGCCGAAGGCCGCGAACCAGATGAAGCTCGCCAGCGTCGGGCCGGCGACGACGCCGAGCACGAACTGCCGGACCGTGCGTCCGACGGAGATCCTCGCGAAGAACGCGCCGACGAACGGCGCCCACGAGATCCACCACGCCCAGTAGAAGATCGTCCACTCGCCGACCCACGCGCGCTGGGAGAACGGCGTCATGCGCAGGCTCATCGCCGGCAGCTGGTTGAGGTAGCCGCCCAGCGTCGTCGTGAACGTCTCGAAGATGAAGGCCGTCGGGCCCACCACCAGCACCAGCGCGAGCAGCAGCGCCGCGGTGGCGACGTTGAAGTTCGACAGCCACTTGATGCCGCGGTGCAGGCCGGTCGCGCTCGACGCCATGTAGAGCACGAACGCGACGCCAATCACGGCCAGCTGCGTCGAGAAGCCGGCGGCGACGCCGGTGACGCGGTGCAGCCCGGCGGCGATCTGCGCCGCGCCGAGGCCCAGCGTGGTGGCGACGCCGATCGCCGTCGCCACCACCGCCAGCACGTCCACCGCGCGGCCGGCGATCCCGTGCGCGTGCCGGCCGATCAACGGCTCCAGCAGGTCGCTGACCAGGCCGCGCGCGTTGCGGTTGAACTGGAACCACGCCATCGCCAGCCCCATCAGCGCGTAGATCGCCCATGGGTGCAGGCCCCAGTGGAAGAACGCGTAGCGCATCGCGGTCGCGGCGGCGACCGCGCCGCGCGGCGCGATGCCTTCCGGCGGGTCGTTGAAGTGCGACAGCGGCTCGGCCGCGCCCCAGAACACCAGGCCGATGCCCATGCCGGCCGAGAACAGCATCGCGAACCACGACAGCGTCGAGAACTCGGGTTCCGCGTCTTCGCCGCCGATGCGCAGCGCGCCGAGGCGACCGAATGCGAGCGTGGCGAGGAACGCGAGCACGACGAAAACGATGACCAGGTAGAGCCACCCGCCCCGGGCGAGCGTGCCGGCCTGCGCGCGCGCGGACAGCGCGCCGAAGGCGTCCGGCGCGAGCACGCCGGCGATCACCAGCAGGGAAAGCAGGGCGACGGAGATGCGAAAGACCATGCGGCAGGGTGGCGTCAGTGGCGGGAACGTGACGCGAAGAGGCCGGCGCGGCGAACGTGGCGCGCGCCCCGGGACCGCCGAGGCGGCGCGTCACCCGCCTGACGCGGCGAGCCAGCCGCCCCACACGACCACCGGCGCCGCGAGCGTGAGCGACAGCCATTGCCAGCTGTCGAACTGGAGCCGAGGCCCCCTGGCGAGGACGAGCACCGGCGCGGTGAGCACGGCGCAGGCCAGCAGCCGCTGGCGCA
>CAMPHE010000330.1 GCA_946885815.1 uncultured Arenimonas sp. | reverse complement strand
TGGTCAGCATGGAGAGCGGCGCCGAGTTCCGGTACCTGCTGCACGGCGTCACGCCGGAATGGAGCGCGTGGACCGACCGCGACCTGTTCATCCGCGCGCTGCCGGCCGGGTCGTACGCGCTCGAGGCCCAGGCGCGCACGCGCAACGGGCGCGAAGCCGCGACGATGCATTACCGGTTCGAGGTCGCGCGGCGCTGGTACGAACAGTGGTGGTCGAGGGCGCTGGGCATCGTCGCGCTCGGCGCGCTCGCGATCGCGTGCACGCTGTGGCTCGTCCGACGCCGCACCGAGCGCTACCTCGAAGCCAATCGCAAGCTCGAGGCGCGCATCGCCGAACGCACGCGCGAGCTGGAGGAACTCAACACCCAGCTCGCGGAGCTGGTGACCGAGGATGCGCTGACCGGTGTCGCCAACCGCCGCGCGCTGGAAACCGGGCTGCGCCGCGAATGGTTCCGCTGCCTCGACCAGTGCCGGCCGCTGTCGGTGCTGATGATCGACGTCGACCACTTCAAGGCCTACAACGATTCGTACGGACATCTCGAGGGCGACGTGCAGCTGCGGCGCATCGCCCAGCGCCTGGCGCAGGAGCACGACCCGCAGCGCGAGCTGCTGGCCCGTTACGGTGGCGAGGAATTCGCCCTGCTGCTCCCGGGCGTGCCCCAGGAAGAAGCGCTGCGCCGTGCCGAGGCGATCCGCTCGGCGATCGCCGGCAGCGACGCGGGGATGACGGTGAGCATCGGCGTGGCCGGCGGGATCCCGGACGTGAAGGCGCAACCGGACAGCCTGCTGCGACGGGCCGACGCCGGCCTGTACGCGGCCAAGCGCGCGGGCCGCAATCGCGTGGAAGCCGGCGGCGCCTGAGCGCCGCCGGCCGGTACCTCGTCGAGCGTCGTGGTGCTTTCGGCGGGCGTCAGGCCCGCTTGATCAACCCGACGATGGCCAGCAGCACCACCGCGCCGATGAAGGCGGTGATGAACAGGCCGATATTGCCGCCGAACGACACGCCCAGCATCGGCAGCAGCCAGCCGCCGAGGAAGGCGCCGATCACGCCGACGATGATGTTGCCCAGCACACCGAGGCCGCGGCCCTTCATCACGAGGCCCGCGAGCCAGCCGGCCAGCGCACCGATAAGCAGGAAGATCAACAGGTTCATGGCGGTTCTCCGTTGTGGAGATCCGACCTTACGGACGCGTCAGTGCACGCGATGTCTATTCGTTCAGGGGCGTGAATCCGGCCCCGGGCCGGCCGCCCGGCGCCGTGCCTCGGCCTGTTCCCGCAGCTGCCGCAGCTCGTCCGGCCCCATGATGTGGCTCACGTCCCGCGACCGGCTGGCGATGCGCGAAGAGAGCCAGCCGAGGATCCACGCGACCATGAAGCCGAGGGCGCAGGCCAGGAAGAACAGCACGGCCAGCGTCGGCAGCGTGCGGATCATCGCCAGCGCGAGGCAGGCCACGGAGGCGATCAGATAAAGCCAGTGCATGGGCGGTCCCCGGACGGTTCGCCGGCAGTCTAGCGAAACCCCCGGGCCAGTCCAGCGGCGCCGGCGCGGCGTTACAGCAGCGGCGACAGCAGCCGCGCCCACGCTTCGGCGAGCCGCCGCGCGAAGGGCGGCTTCGGGGCGCCGGCCCGCACCTCGGTCGCCGACGCGATGTTGTCGAGCATCTCGCGTTCCAGCCGCCGGGCGAGGTCGCGATCGTCGACCAGCAGCGCCAGTTCGAAGTTCAGCTTGAAGCTGCGCGGGTCGAAATTGGCGGTGCCGATCAGGCACGTGGTGTCGTCCACCAGCAGCGCCTTGCCGTGCAGCATCCGCGGCTGGTACTCGAACACGCGCACGCCCGCCTCCACCAGGCCGTCGAAATACGAGCGCGCCGCCGCGGTCACCACCGCCGAATCGCCGCGCACCGGGACGATCACGCGCACGTCCAGGCCCCGCAGCGCCGCCGACGTGAGCGCCATCCGCGCCGCTTCGCCGGGCACGAAATACGGCGTCACCAGCCAGACGCGACGGTCGGCCTGGTGGATCGCCTCGACATGCACGCGATGCAGCGCCTCCCACGGCGAGTCCGGCCCGGACGGCACCGCCTGCGCGACGATCGGCCCCTCGCGCGGCGGCGCCCAGAACGACCGGTCGCGTACCGCGGTGCCGGCCGCATACGACCAGTCCTCGAGGAAGACCAGCTGCAGCCAGCGCACGACGTCACCCTCGATGGCCAGCTGCAGGTCGTGGAAGGCGTCGGCCTTGACGCGCTCGTCCTGGTCGTCGGTGACGTTGATGCCGCCGGTGAACGCGACGCGCCCGTCGACGACCACGAGCTTGCGGTGGTTGCGCAGGTTCAGCCGCGGCCGCCACAGGAAGCGCAGCTTCGGCGGGTGGAACCACGCGATCTCGGCCCCCGCCGCGCGCAGCGGCTCCAGGAACGTGCCGCGCGCGCCGGCCGAGCCGATCGCGTCGAGCAGCAGCCGCACGCGCACGCCCGCGGCCGCGCGCTCCGCGAGCGCGTCGCGCACCACGGTGCCGGTGTGGTCGTCGGCGAAGATGTAGAACTCCAGGTGCACGTGATGCGTCGCCGCCGCGATCGCCGCCAGCAGCGCGTCGTACGCGGCGGCGCCGCCGATCAGCAGGTCGACGCGCGTGGCGGTGGACGGCGCGAACTGCGTGGTCGACTGCGCGAGTCGCGCCACCGTCTCGCAGTCGTCGTCACGGATCAGGTCGTCCGGCAGCGCCGACGCCAGCCGCTGCCGGGCCCGCGCCCGCTGCAGCCGCTGCCGGTCGATCCGGCGCGGACCGAGGAAGTGGTAGACCAGGAAGCCGACGACCGGCAGCGCCGCCAGCGACAGCACCCAGCTCAGCGTCGCGATCGGCTCGCGCTTCTGCAGCACGATCCACGTCGCCAGCGCGACGATGTACGCGAACCAGCCCGCGGCCACCCACGGGGCGACCTGGGGCCACCAGGCATCGATCGGCATCGCCGTC
>CAMPHE010000329.1 GCA_946885815.1 uncultured Arenimonas sp. | reverse complement strand
ATCGCCGACTGCGGCGACGCCAGCGCGTTCGAGGTGATCGTTGTCGACGACGCCTCGACCGACGCGACGCCGCGCGTGCTGCCGAGCGTGCCGGGCCTGCGTTTCCACCGGATCCCGGAAAACGTCGGCTTCATCGGTGCGTGCAATGCCGGCGCCGAACTCGCCACCGGCGACTACCTGGTGTTCCTCAACAACGACACCACGGTGCAGCCGGGGTGGCTCGACGCGCTGCTGGCGACCTTCGACACGCACGCCGACACCGGCCTGGCGGGCAGCAAGCTCGTGTACCCCGACGGGCGCCTGCAGGAAGCCGGCGGCATCGTCTTCGCCGACGGTTCGGGCTGGAACTACGGCCGTTTCGAGGATCCGGCGGACCCCCGGTACTCGTTCGTACGGGAAGTCGACTACTGCTCCGGCGCGGCGATCGCGCTGCGGCGCGACCTGTTCCTCGAACTGGGCGGCTTCGACCCGCTGTTCGCGCCGGCCTACTACGAGGACACCGACCTGGCGATGCGCGTGCGCCGCCACGGCCTGAAGGTGCGCTACCAGCCGGCGTCGGTGGTGGTGCACCACGAAGGCGCGTCGTCGGGCACCGACGTGCGCGAGGGCGTCAAGGCGTTCCAGGTGTCGAACCAGCAGAAGTTCGTCGCGCGCTGGGCCGATACGCTGCGCGCCGCGCACCAGCCGCCCGGCACCCACCCGGCGATCGCCGCCGACCGCAGCCGGGCCGCCGCCGGCGCGCGCCGCGTGCTGGTGCTGGACGCCTGCACGCCGACGCCGGACCGCGACTCGGGTTCGGTGCGGATGTCGGCGCTGCTGCGCGCGCTGCGCGCCGAGGGTTGCTCGGTGGCGTTCTTCGCCGAGAACCGCGCGCACGACGGGCGCTACACCGAGGCGCTGCAGCAGGCCGGCATCGAGGTCTGGTGGCATCCGTACCTCGACGACGTGCCGCGCTGGCTCGCCGCGCGCGGCGACGAGTTCGATCTCGTGATCGCCAGCCGCCATTACGTGCTCGGTCCGATGCTGCCGCTGCTGCGCCGGCACGCGCCGCGCGCGCACCTCGTGTTCGACACCGTCGACCTGCACCACGTGCGCGAACAGCGCGAGGCCGAGCTGGCCGGCGACGCCGCCGCGCTGCGCAATGCCGCGCGCACGCGCCGGGCGGAACTGGCGCTGATCCGCGAAGTCGATCGCACCTGGGTCGTCAGCGCCGCCGAACGCCGGATGCTGCAGGCCGAAGTGCCGGAGGCGCGCATCGAGGTCGTGTCCAACATCCACGAGGTGCACGGCGCGGGCCCGGAGTTCGCCGATCGGCACGGGCTGCTGTTCGTCGGCAGCTACCGCCACCCGCCGAATGTCGACGCGGCCCGCTGGCTGGTCGAGGACATCCTGCCGCATGTGCGCGAACGCCTGCCGCAGGTGGTGCTGCACCTGGTCGGCGGTGACGCGCCGCCGGCGGTCGAGTCGCTCGGCGAGCGCGAAGGCGTGCAGTTCCACGGCTACGTGCCGCGGCTGCTGCCGCTGCTGCAGGGCGCGCGGATCAGCGTCGCGCCGCTGCGTTACGGCGCCGGCGTCAAGGGCAAGGTGAACCAGAGCCTGGCGCACGGGCTCCCGGTGGTCGCGACCACCTGCGCCGTCGAGGGCATGCACCTCGTCGATGGCGAGAGCGTGCTGGTGGCCGACGACGCGCGCGCGTTCGCCGACGCGATCGTGCGGCTGTACGGCGACGCGGCCCTCTGGCGGCGCCTCGCCGAAGGCGGGCTGGAGAACACGCGCGTGCACTTCTCGACCGAGAGCGTGCGCGAGACGCTGCGCGCCCTGCTGGCGACCCTGCCCGGCGATCAGTAGCTCGCGCGGGCGAGCCGTTCCTCCATCACGACGAGCCCGGGATGCCCGGGGTCGAGCGATTGCGCGGCGTCGATCGCGCGACGCGCGAGCGCCAGTTCGCCGGCGCCGAGACGTTCCTCGGCGAACGCGAGCCAGCGGCCGGCGAGCCGGCGGCGGTCGCGCAGCATGCCGTCGCCGCGCCGGTCGCGGACCACCATCGCGTCGAGACAGCCCTGCGCCCGCGACAGGCGGTTGCCCGCCAGTTCGTCCTCGAAGCAGGCGCGGGCGCGACGGTCGTATTCATCCAGCGCCATCAGCACGTCCGGGTGGTCGGGCGCGATCGCCGCGGCGACGCGCAGCCGATCCCACGCCGAATCACCCGGTGGATCGATCAGGTCGCCGCGGCGCATCGCCGTCACCGCCTGCCGCACCAGCGACCCGAGCCGCGGCGCGGCCTCCGGCGGCGGCAGCAGGTCGCGCGACGCCCGCGCGTCGGCGAGGCGCTGCTCGGCGACGGCGATCGCCGGCGAATCCGGATCCCAGGTGCGTGCGAGCCGAAGCGACGATTCCGCCGCCTCGAACTCGAAATCGGCCGCCTGGCGCGAGGCGCGCGCGGCGATCGCCGCGGCCGCGTCGTCGAGGCCGTGGCGCGCCGCGACCAGGCCGGGGTCGGTGGCGAGCAGCGCCAGGTACGCCGCCGCGGCGTCCTCGAGGCGACCGTCGCGCCGCGCCGCGTCGGCGTCGGCGAGCCCCGCCTCGCGGCGGCGTTCGCGCTGCGACACGGCTTCGCCCAGGCTCGCGCGCACCGCCGGCAGGCCGAGGTGGGTCGGATCGGTCTCGACGACGCGCGCGACGAGCGCCTCGGCGCTCGCCAGGTCGCCCGCCTCGAGCGCGGCCTGCGCGCGCGTCAGCAGCGCGCCGAGGATCACGCGCCGGCCTTCGATCGCGATCGCGTTGTCCGGCTGCCGCTGCAGCACGTCGCCGTACAACGCCAGCGCGCCGTCGGGCACCTGTTCGAAACGCCCCGCCTGCTGCGCGGCGCGGGCGCGTTCGAGCAGGTCGGCGATCTCGTCGCCGGTGCTTTCGGCGCGGCGCAGTTCGACGTCGAGCAGCGCGAGGTCGGCCGCCGGCGCCGCCATCGTCCGCGCCAGT
>CAMPHE010000328.1 GCA_946885815.1 uncultured Arenimonas sp. | reverse complement strand
ACGGCGGCATGGGCTACTCGAAGGAAATGCCGATCGAGCGCTATTTCCGCGACGCGAAGATCACCGAGATCTACGAGGGCACCAGCGAGATCCAGCGGCTCGTGATCGCGCGCCACGAGACCGGCCTGCGCTGACGGCGCGCGTGCCTGAACCCGGCTGAACGGCCCCCCGCCCGGGCCGGCTCCGCGGCGCCGATGCGGTGGCCCCCGCGTGACCGCGGGGCTACAATTTCGGCCTTTATCCACTCCACTGCGAGAAGCGGTCGATGAATGCGCAAGCCCTGAGCTCCACCCGTTCCCTGGACGACGTCGTCGTGGCCATGCAGGGAGGGTCGGCGGCCCGCGATGCCTTCACCGCCCGATTCGCCCGCGCGTTCCTGGCGCGGGTGCCGGAAGACGAGCTGGCGGGCCGTTCCGCGGCTGAATGGGCCGCGCTCGTGCAGTCGTTCATCGCGTTCGCGGGGCAGCGCGTCGCCGGCGCGCCGAAGATCGAGGTCTCCAACCCGGAACCGGGGGCCGACGGCTTCGACAGCACGCATACGGTCGTGCGCATCGTCAACGACGACATGCCGTTCCTCGTCGATTCGGTGCGCATGGCGCTGTCGCAGCGCGACGTGGCGATCCACCAGATCGTGCACCCGGTGTTCGCGGTCACGCGCGACGCGGCCGGCGCGCTCGTCGAGGTCGGCGAAGGCCTGCCCGAGTCGATGATGCACGTGGAGATCGATCGCCAGGCCGACGCCGACGCGATGGCGGCGATCGCGCAGGCGATCCTGGCGTCGCTGACCGACGTGCGCGAAGCCGTGGTCGACTGGCAGCCGATGCGCGACCGCATGCTGCGCATCGCCGACGAGCTGGCGACCCGGCCGCTGCCGGTCGACGACGCCGGCCGGCGCGAGGCGCAGGACTTCCTGCGCTGGGCCGCCGACAACCATTTCACGTTCCTCGGCTACCGCGAGTACGAGGTGGTCGACCGCCAGCTGGTGCCGGTGCAGGGCAGCGGGCTCGGCCTGCTGCGCGGCAAGGACCACCTGGTGCAGCCGCGCCCGGTCACCGGCCTCGCCGCCGCCGACCTGCCGCCGGGCGTGCGGCTCGAGCCGCTGATCCTCACCAAGACCAATGCCCGCGCGACCGTGCACCGCCCGGGTTACATGGACTACATCGGCGTGCTGGTGTTCGACGAGACCGGGCGCGCGGTGCGCGAACACCGCTTCCTCGGCCTGTACACGTCCAGTGCGTACAACCGCCGGCCGTGGGACATCCCGCTGGTGCGCCAGCGCCACGAGCACGTGATGTCGTCGTCGGGCCTCGCCCCGGACAGCCACAGCGGCAAGGCGCTGCGCCACATCCTCGAGTCGCTGCCGCGCGACGAGCTGTTCCAGTCGACGGCCGAAGAACTGCAGGCCACCGCGAGCGGCATCCTCGGCCTGCAGGAGCGGTCCCGGACGCGGCTGTTCCTTCGCCGCGACCGTTACGGACGCTTCTTCTCCGCGCTCGTCTACATCCCGCGCGACCGTTTCAACACCACGATACGTCACCGCATCGAAGCGCTGCTGATGCGCGAGCTGCAGGGTGAACGGCTCGACCACGCCGTGCGCATCGGCGAATCGCCGCTCGCGCAGCTGCACCTCGTCATCCGGCCCAAGGCCGGCGCGAAGGTCGAGGTCGACCTGCCGCGCATCGAAGCCGAACTGCAGCAGATCGTGCGCGACTGGCACGACGAGCTGCGCGAGACGCTGCTGCGGGAACACGGCGAGGAGCAGGGGCTCAGGCTGTTCCAGCGCTACGGCCGCGGCCTGCCGGCGGGCTACGTGGAAGCGACGACGCCCCCCGTCGCCGCCAGCGACCTGCTGCAGGCTTCGCTGCTGTCGGGTCCCGACGACCTGCGCATCACGTTCTATCGCGACGAAGGCGACCAGCTCGGTTTCAAGCTCATCCGCCGCGGTGGCGACATCGTGCTGTCCGACGTGCTGCCGGTGATGGAGAACCTGGGGCTGCGCGTCGTCGCCGAACATCCGTACGCGCTGCAGTCCGACGAGGGCGACATCTCGATCCAGGATTTCGAGGTGATGCCGCTGCGCGGCGAGATCGACGTGGTCGCCGCCACCAAGCCGTTCGAGCACGCGTTCGGCGCGATCTGGCTCGGGCTGGCCGAGAACGACGGTTTCAACCGCCTGCTGCCGAGCGCGCGGCTGGAATGGCGCGACATCGCGATGCTGCGCGGCTACGCGAAGTACGCGCTGCAGACGGGCGTGCCGTTCTCGCAGCCGTACATGGAGGAAGCGCTGCAGCGCAATCCGGTGATCGCGCGCCTGCTCTACGAGCTGTTCGCCGCGCGCTTCGAGCCGGGCCGCGAGCAACCGCTCGACGAAGCCGGTCAGAAGGCGCTGCACGACCAGATCGCGTGGCTGCTGCCGAAGGGCGAGCGCGCGGCGCTCGACACCATTCCGCAGGAGATCGCCGCGGCGCGCGGGCTCGACCGCGCGGCGCAGGTCGACGCGGTCACCGACGCCATCGAGATCCTGCTCGAGCAGGTGAGCAGCATCGACGACGACCGCATCCTGCGCGGCTTCATGGCCCTGATCGGCGCGACGTTGCGCACGAGCTTCTACCAGCGTCACGACGGCGCGCCGCGCGACTACATCAGCTTCAAGTTCGACCCGTCGGCGCTGCCGGACCTGCCGAAACCGCGTCCGTTCCGCGAGATCTTCGTGTATTCGCCTTATGTCGAGGGCACCCACCTGCGCTTCGGCCCGGTGGCGCGCGGCGGCCTGCGCTGGTCCGATCGCCGCGAGGACTTCCGCACGGAGGTGCTCGGGCTGGTCAAGGCGCAGATGGTGAAGAACACCGTGATCGTGCCGGTCGGTTCCAAGGGCGGTTTCGTCGTCAAGCGGCCGCCGGCGGCCGGTGACCGCGACGCCGTGCTGGCCGAAGGCATCGCCTGCTACAAGCGCTTCATCAACGGCCTGCTCGACATCACCGACAACC
>CAMPHE010000327.1 GCA_946885815.1 uncultured Arenimonas sp. | reverse complement strand
TTATCGGGCTGCGGTCAGGCGCTCCACCAGGCGGCGCACCCGCGGCGCGACGAAGAGTACGGTCGGGAACGCGACCGGCCACGTGGTCGCGCTGCTGCGCAGCCAGCGGGCGGCGAACGTCGCGTCGACGCCCTGGTTCAGCGCGACGACGAACGCCGACACGATCGCGACCATGATCGCGGACAGCAGGGCGCCGAACAGCAGCGGCGCATGGCGGGCGGGGATTTTCATCAGGTGTCTCCGGGCGGGTGCATCAGGAAGGCGCGACGGCTCGCCACGCGAGCGCCGCGAAATAGAGCCCGGCGCCGAACACGACGTGGGCGACGAGGCTGTGCAAGCGCGCGCGCCAAGGGCGCGGGGCGCGTCGTGCGAACAGGCCGGCACCGAGGCCGGGCTGCAGCAGCAGGAACGGCGCGAGTACGGTGACCAGACCGGCAAGCAGCGCCGGACCGGGCGTCGGCGCGTGCAGCCAGCCCGTCCCGGCGAAGGCCACCAGCCCGCCGGCGAAGGCGACGCCGATGCCGTAGTGCGCGAGCCAGCCGACGAGCCGCTCGCCACGCACGGGCGGGGTCGCCATGATCGGCGTGTGCATGAACCGGCCCCGTGGCAGCCACGCGAGCCACCGCCCGACCATCGCCCAGTCGGGCGCCGCGACGCCGAAGGCGCGGCGCTGCCATGTCCACGCATCGTGGACCACGGTCGCGCCGGCGCCGATGGCGACGACGGCCAGCGCCGTGGCGGGTATTCCATCGAGCAGGGCCATCGAGGACTCCGGTGCGGCTTGCAGTCGCCGCGACACGGGAGCACGATGCCACTTCAAGTCGACTTGAGGTCAAGCGATGGCGGGCCTGGATATCGCCGCAGTGGCGCAACGCTCCGGATTGCCGGCGTCCACGCTGCGGCACTACGAAGCCAAGGGATTGATCGCGTCCGTGGGCCGGCACGGGCTGCGAAGGGTGTTCGACGGCGCGGTACTCGAGCGCCTGTCGCTGATCTCGCTGGGCCGCGCAGCGGGGTTCGCGCTCGACGAAATCGCTGCGATGTTCCCGGCCGGCGGCGGCGTGCGCATCGACCGCGCGGTGCTCGCCGCGAAGGCCGACGCGCTGGATGCGAAGATCCGCCGCCTCGGCGCGCTGCGCGACGGACTGCGCCATGCGTCGCGCTGCCCCGCGCCGAGTCATCTCGAATGCCCGACGTTCCGCCGGTTGCTCGCCGCCGCCCGGCCGGCGCCGCGCCGCGTGCGCAATGCGCCCGCATGACGTCGATCCGCTTCACCGCGACGCTGCGGCGGCCGGCGTCGCCGCCGTCGGCCACGTGGCTTTTCGTCGTGCTGCCCAAGGCCGCGAGCGCGAAGCTGCCGACGCGCGGCACCGTCGCCGTCGAAGGCACGCTCGCCGGCGTCGCGTTCATCGCCCTCGCGGTTCCGGACGGGCAGGGCGGCCACTGGCTGAAGATCGATCGGCCGTTGCGCGACGCCGCTGCCGCAAGCCCCGGCGACGAAGCGGCCTTCGTGATCGCGCCGGCCGCAGACGAACCCGAACCGGACGTGCCCGCCGACCTGCGCACGGCGCTCGCCGCGGCCGAGCCGGCGACGCGCGCCGCATGGACCTCCCTGAAACCCGGACAGCGCCGCGACTGGATCGACTGGATCACGATGCCGAAGAAACCGGAGACCCGCGCGAAGCGGATCGCCGCGGCCCGTGACATGCTCGGGTCGGGCAAGCGTCGCGTCTGCTGTTTCGACCGCTCGGGCATTTACGGTGGCGGCTTCGCGGCCCCCGCGGCGGCGCCCGACGACAGCTGACGCGCGGCGGATTTCCCGCCGCGCGGCGCGACGATTAGAGTGCCCGCATGCCCTCGACGACGGAGCCCCGATGCGACTTTCCCCCAGCCTGCTGCTCGCGTTCGGATTCGCCACGATGAACGCCACGGCGGAGTCGCAGCTGCCACCGGTGCCCGGCGAGACGCCGCGTACGGCGCTGGTGATCCATGCCGGCGCCGGCGTGATCGAGCGCCGTTCGCTGTCGGAAGCCGACGAGGCGGCCGTGCGGCGCGACCTCGACCGCGCGCTCGACGCCGGGAACGCCGTGCTGAAGCGCGGGGGCGCGGCACTGGACGCGGTGACGGCCGCCGTCGTCGTGCTCGAGGACTCGCCGTGGTTCAACGCGGGCAAGGGCGCGGTATTCACCGCCGACGCCACGCACGAACTCGACGCGTCGATCATGGAAGGGCACACGCGCCGCGCCGGCGCGGTCGCGGGTGTCACGACGGTGCGCCATCCGATCCAGCTGGCGCGCGCGGTGATGGAACGATCGAACCACGTGATGCTCGCCGCCGCCGGCGCCGAACGCTTCGCCGACACGCTGCCGGAGATCGAGCGCGTGCCGAATGCGTGGTTCGACACCGACACCCGTCGCCGCCAGCTCGAGAAGGCGAAAGCGAAGGAGAGCGCGGGCCACGCCGCGGCGCCGGGGACGTACTTCGGCACGGTCGGGGCGGTGGCGCTCGATGCGCAGGGCCATCTGGCGGCGGCCACGTCCACCGGCGGGATGACCAACAAGCGCTGGGGCCGCATCGGCGATTCACCGGTGATCGGTGCCGGCACGTGGGCGGACGCGCGCTGCGCGGTGTCGGCCACGGGCTGGGGCGAGTTCTATATCCGCACCGCGGCCGCGCATTCGATCTGCGCGCACATGCGACTGCGCGGCGACACGCTCGCCGCCGCGGCCGAGGCGGTGATCAACGGCGAGATCCCGGCACTCGGCGGCGACGGCGGCGCGATCGCGATGGATGCCGACGGCAACATCGCGATGCCGTTCAACACGTCGGGGATGTATCGGGGGTGGATCGGGGTCGACGGCGAGCGCGGCACGGCCGTGTTCGGCGAAAACCGGGAGCAGAGAGCGGACCGGAAATAGGGATCCACGCGATGGTGAACATCCGCCCTCGCGCCCTTCTCAGAACCCGCGATCGCCCGAAATGATCCCGCCCAGCC
>CAMPHE010000326.1 GCA_946885815.1 uncultured Arenimonas sp. | reverse complement strand
TTCACCGCCGACGATTTCGCGCGTTCGCATCCGGCCGGCGCGCTCGGCCGCCGGCTGCTGCTGCATATCCGCGACGTGATGCATGCCGGCGACGACGTGCCGAGCGTGCGCGCCGACGCCAGCACCACGGTCGCGCTGCTGGAGATGACGCGCAAGCGGCTCGGCATGACGGCGGTAGTCGACGCCGACGGCGTGCTCGTCGGCGTGTTCACCGACGGCGACCTGCGCCGCGCGCTCGATCGCGGCCCGCTCGACCTGCACGGCACGCCGGTGTCGGAAGTGATGGGCCGGGCGCCGAAAGCGATCGGCGACGACGCGCTGGCCGTCGAGGCCGCGCACCTGATGGAAGAACACAAGATCTCGGCGCTGGTCGTGGTCGACGCGCGCAACCGCGTGATCGGCGCCCTGAACATTCATGACCTGTTGCGCGCGCGCGTGGTCTGATCCGCCGCCATGACTCCCGACCTGCTCGCCCGCGCCGCGAAGATCCGGCTCGCCTGTTTCGACGTCGACGGCACGCTGACCGACGGCGGGCTGTATTACGCCGGCGACGGCATCGAGTCGAAACGCTTCCACGTGCAGGACGGGCTCGGCCTGCGGTTGCTCGAGGACCACGGCGTCACGGTCGCGCTGATCACCGCGCGCCACGGCGAGGTGACCGCGCGGCGCGCGGACGACCTGAAGCTCTCGCACGTGCATGTCGGCGTCGCCGACAAGGCCGCGACGCTGCGCGCGCTGCGCGAGCAGCTCGGGCTGCGGCGCGACGAAGTGGCGCATATGGGCGACGACCTGCCCGACCTGCCGGCGCTCGCCGAAGCCGGCTTCGCGGTCGCACCCGCGAACGCGCATCCGTGGGTCGCCGAACGCGTGCACTGGGTCACGCCGGCGCGCGGGGGCGAAGGCGCCGCGCGGCAGCTGTGCGACCTGATCCTGCAGGCGCGCGGCCTGCGCGACGCGGTGCTGGCGGGCTTCGCGCGATGAACCGCACCGCGCTCAATCTCGTGCTGCTCGGGCTCGCGATCGTGCTGGCGTCGGTCGCCGTGTGGCAGCTGCGCGCGCCGGCGAAGGCGCCCGCCGCGACGGTGGAACGTTCCGATTACGTGCTGCGCGATTTCGAACTGGTGACGCTCGACGACGACGGCCGCGAATCGTTCACCGTGCGCGGCCCGTACCTGCAGCGCGATGTCGGCGGCCGCAGCCTGAGCCTGGTGCAACCGCGGTTCTCGTTCCCGGACGAAGACGGCGGCCGCTGGAATGCCCGCTCGCAGGCCGCGTGGGTGAGCCCCGGCGCCGAGGAAGTGCATCTGCTGCGCGCGGTGCGCATGGTCGGGCCGGCGAAGGGCGACCAGCCGCCGGCGCAGCTCGACACCGCCCGGCTGGTGGTGCTGCCGAAAGCCGACCAGGCCCGCAGCGACCATCGGGTGACCGTCACGCAGGGCGCCTCTATACTCGAAGGCACCGGCCTGCGCGCGGACCTCGCGACCAAGCGCTTCGAACTCCTCGACCAGGTGAAAGGACGCTATGTACCCCGCTGACCGACGCTCGATCGCCGCCGCCGCGGCCTGCCTGCTGCTCGCGTTCGCCGCGCTGCCCGCGGCCGCGAAATCCACCGACCGCCAGCAGCCGATGGACGTGCAGGCCGACCGCAGCAGCGCGCTGCTCGAGAACGACGCGGTGTCCACGCTCGACGGCAACGTCGTGATCACGCAGGGCTCGCTGAAGGTGTCGGCCGACCACGCCGAGATCCACCAGGCCGGCGGCGACATCCGCCAGGTCGTGCTCACCGGCGGTCCGGCGAAGCTGCACCAGGTCGCCGACAACGGCGAACCGACCGATGCCAGCGCGGCGCGCATCGTCTACACGCTCAGCGACGAGATGATGGTGCTCACCGGCGGCGTGGTGATCAGACAGCCCCGCGGCACGATGCGCGGCGAGACCGTGAAGTACGACATCGACACCGGCCGCCTCGACGGCGGCGGCGACGGCAATCGCGTGCAGCTGCGGATCCTGCCGAAGTCGGCTTCGACGGACTGATGCTCACCGCGGCGGGGCTGGCCAAGAGCTACCGGTCGCGGCAGGTCGTCCGCGATTTCGGGCTGAGCCTGCGGCCGGGCGAAGTGGTCGGCCTGCTCGGGCCGAACGGCGCCGGCAAGACCACCTGCTTCTACATGATCGTCGGTCTGGTGAAGGCCGACGCCGGGCAGATCCTGCTCGACGGCAAGGAGATCACCGGGCTGCCGATGCACGAGCGCGCCGCCCGCGGACTGGGCTACCTGCCGCAGGAAGCGTCGGTGTTCCGCAAGCTCAGCGTCGCCGACAACATCCTGGCGGTGCTGGAACTGCGCACCGACCTCGATGCCGCCGGCCGCCAGCGCGAGCTTTCGGCGCTGATGGAAGAGCTGCAGGTCGGGCACGTCGCCGGGCAGAGCGGTGCCAGCCTGTCGGGCGGCGAGCGCCGGCGCGTCGAGATCGCGCGCGCGCTCGCGGCGGCCCCGCGTTTCATGCTGCTCGACGAACCGTTCGCCG
Source organism: uncultured Arenimonas sp. (assembly GCA_946885815.1). The sequence goes on along the minus strand of CAMPHE010000326.1, from coordinate 483 downwards.
GCGTCGACCCCATTTCCGTCGGCGAGATCCAGAAGATCGTGCGCCACCTGCGCCAGCGCGGCATCGGGGTGCTGATCACGGACCACAACGTCCGCGAAACGCTGGGCATCTGCGACCGGGCGTATATTCTCAACGACGGCGGCGTGCTGGCCCAGGGTTCGCCCGACCACCTTCTCGCCGACCCGGACGTACGTCGCGTGTACCTCGGCGATGCCTTCCGGTTGTGACGGCGGGTCCGCCCGCCCCGAGCGGAGTCCATGAAACCCACCCTCCAGACCCGCCTCGGCCAGCAGCTGTCCCTGACGCCGCAACTGCGCCAGGCGATCCGGCTGCTGCAGCTGTCGACGCTGGAACTGGAGGCCGAGCTGACGACGGCGGTGGAATCGAACCCGCTGCTCGAGCGCGAGGAAGACCGCGACGACGGTGGCAGCGCGCCTGACGGCGACGCCGACTCCGCCCCGGCCGACGCGCCGGCCGAGACGG
>CAMPHE010000325.1 GCA_946885815.1 uncultured Arenimonas sp. | reverse complement strand
GACGAACAGGCGCTGCAGGTCGGCACCCGCGCGATGCTGCAGGTGGCGCTGGATTACCTGCATGGCGCCGGTCCCGCCAACGGTGCGCCCGCCGCGGACGCCGGCTGATGTCCGTTTCACGCGGTGGCGGGGAAACTCGCCGGATGGACACGCCCGCGCCCGCATCGCCACCCGCCGTCGCCCGCCGCCCCGCCGGCGTCGGCGCGCGCGCCGGCGTCGCGGCGCTGCTGCTGTGGGCGGCCGCCGGCGCCACGCAGGCGACGCCGGCGCCGGCGCCGACGGAGCCGCCGCCACCGCTCGCCGAGCAGCTGCAGGAAACCGAACAGCGGGTCGCCGCCGCGAAATCGCCGGAACAGGATCTGCCCGCGCGGCTCGACGCGGCGTTCGACGCCGCCGGCGTGCCCGGCGCGGCCGTCGCGCTGGTGGAACGGGGCGAGACGACGCTCGTGCATGCCACCGGCGTCGCCGATGTCGCGTCCGGCCGGCCCGTCACCGCCGACACGCTGTTCCGTGCCGGCTCGGTGTCGAAGATGGTCACCGGCGTGGTGGTGATGCAGCTGGTGCAGGAAGGCCGGCTGTCGCTCGACGACACCGTCGCGATGCGCGCGCCGTGGCTGCGCTTCGACAATCCGTGGGAATCGACGCAGCCGCTGCGCGTCGTGCACCTGCTGGAGCACACCACCGGCTGGGCCGACCTGTCGCCGCGCGAATTCGCGATCGACGACGCCTCGCTGTCGGTGGCCGACGCGCTCGCGGTCGGCGGCGTGCGCGTCAGTCGTTACCCGCCCGGCGAATTCCATGCCTATACGAGCGCCGGCTATGGCGTGATCCAGCGCATCGTCGAGGACATCACCGGCCGGCCGTTCGCCGACGTCGCGCGCGAGCGCGTGTTCGCGCCGCTCGGGATGACGTCGGCGCGCTACGACCTGCCGCCGACGCTGGCGGCGAGCCACCTGCCCGGCGGCGAGGCGGTGTCGCCGCAGCGCTACCCGCTGCTCGCGGCGGCCGGCCTGGTCGTCGACGCCGGCGACCTCGCGCGCTTCGTCCGCTTCCTGGTCGACGGCCGCGCCGACGACGGCCGCGTCCTGTTGACCCCCGACTCGCTGCAGCGGATGGAGACCGCCGAAACCACGCTGGCCGCGCGCGCCGGCGTGCCGCACGGCTACGGCATCGGCGATGCCGGCTACGTCGGTCCGCATGCGGTGTTCCGTGGCCACGGCGGCGCGATCGACGCGTTTTCCGCCGAGCTGCGCTACGCGCGCGACTGCCGCTGCGGCTATGTGGTGCTGGCGAACGGCGGGCGCATCCCGGCGCCGGCGCTGACCGCGATCGAGGAACGGCTGCGGCCGCCGGCGTCGACCGCGGCACCGCTGGCCGACGACGCGCCGCCGTTCGCCGATCTGGCCGCGTTCGCGGGCGTCTACCAGCCGGTCGGCCAGCGCAACCGGATGCTCGCGCCGGTCGACGCGATGACCACGTTCGCGCGGGGCGCGCCGACGCAGGACGGCCGCTTCGCGTTCGACGGCGTCGTGCGGCCGGTCGACGAGGCCGGCCGGCTGCGTCGCCCGGACCGCGTCGCGCCGACGCTGGCGCTCGTGCGGCACGGAGACGGGCGGCTCGCGGTCGGCACGACCGGCAACTGGCGACGCGTGCCGCTGTGGACCGTCGGCGTGAAGGCGCTCTGGGTGGCGGCGCTGGTCGCGGGCCTCGTGGTCGCGGTGGGTCTGGCGCTCGCCGCGCACTGGCGCCGGCGGTCGGCGGCCCTGGCGTGGGGCACCGTCGCCGCGGTGCTGCCGCTGCCGGTGCTGCTGGCGCTGTTCGCGGTCGCCGCCGGGCTGCCGCCGGCGCGGTCGATCGCGACGTTCGCCGCGCCGACGCCGCTGTCGATCGCGGTCGCCGCGACGACGATCGCCCTGCCGGTCGCCGCGCTCTGGCTGCTCTGGCGCGCGCTGCGTTCCCGCGCCGCCGGGCCGGCGACGCGGACGGTGGCGGGGGTCGTGGCGCTGCTGCTGCTGTTCGCGTCGGTGTGGCTCGCGGGCTGGGGCTGGATCGGGCTGCGCACGTGGACGCTGTGACGCCGGTGCGCGTTCGGCGGCGGGCCCCGTGAGACAATCCGCGCCATGACTTCCCCCGAACTGAGCCCGCTGGGCAAACCCGTCGCGTACGGCGGCGACTACGATCCGACGCTGCTGCACCCCATCCCGCGCGCGCCGCAGCGCGCGACGCTGGGCCTCGCCGACGAACTGCCGTTCACCGGCGTCGATTTCTGGAACGCCTACGAACTGAGCTGGCTCGATGCCCGCGGCAAGCCGCGCGTCGCGCTGGCGGAGATCCGTGTCCCGGCGACGTCGCCGAACCTGGTCGAATCCAAGAGCCTGAAGCTCTACCTCGGCAGCCATGCCCAGGCACGGCACGCCGACGCCGACGCGCTGCGCGCGGTGCTGGTGCGCGACCTCGGCGAGGCCTGCGGCGCACCGGTGACCGTGGTGCTGACGCCGGCGGCGTCGGCCAACGCGGCGCTGCTGGAAGCGCTGGAAGGCGAGTCCATCGACGACCTGCCGATCGAGATCTCGCATTACGGCCCGCCCCGGCCGGACTTCCTCGTCGCCGACGAGACCCTGAAGGCCGACGAAGTGCTGGTGTCGCACCTGTTCCGCTCCAACTGCCCGGTGACCGGCCAGCCCGACTGGGCGAGCCTGCAGATCCGCTACGCCGGCCCGCGGATCACCCGCGACGGCCTGCTGCGCTACCTGGTGTCGTACCGGAACCACGCCGATTTCCACGAACACTGCGTCGAGCGCGTCTTCATGGACCTGATGCAGTACTGCGCGCCGACGCGGCTGGCGGTCTACGGGCGCTACACCCGTCGCGGCGGCATCGACATCAACCCGTTCCGCGCCACGCCGGCCCACGACGCGGCCACCGACCCTGCCGCCGCGAACACCGACGCGGCCGTCGCCGCGGCCGCCGCCGCCGCGAACGACGACCAGGCGCCCGCCGAACCGGAACTGC
>CAMPHE010000324.1 GCA_946885815.1 uncultured Arenimonas sp. | reverse complement strand
CAGACCACGCGCGCGCATTCGGCCTTCATCCAGTACCTCGTGAACCACGGCTACGTCGTGCTGGGCATCAACAATCGCGGCAGCTCGGGTTACGGCAAGACGTTCTTCGCCGCCGACGACGGCAAGCATGGCCGCGAACCGCTGTGGGACACCGTCGCCGCGAAGAAGTACCTGCAGTCGCTCGACTACGTCGACGACGAGCGCATCGGCATCATCGGCGGCAGCTACGGCGGCTACATGGTGCTGTCGGCGCTCGCGTTCCAGCCGGGCGAGTTCAAGGCCGGCGTGAACATCTTCGGCGTGTCGAACTGGCTGCGGACGCTGGAAAGCATCCCCCCGTACTGGGAGTCGTTCCGCGAGGCGCTGTACCAGGAGATCGGCAATCCGGAAACGCAGCGTGATTTCCTGATCGCGACCTCGCCGCTGTTCCACGCCGACAAGATCGACGTGCCGCTGATGGTGCTGCAGGGCGCCAACGACCCGCGCGTGATCAAGCCCGAGAGCGACGACATCGTCGCCGCGGTGAAGCAGAACGGCGTGCCGGTGGAATACGTCGTGTTCCCCGACGAAGGCCATGGCTTCAGCAAGAAGAAGAACCAGCTGGAAGGCTACGGCCGCGTGCTGGCGTTCCTCGACCGCTACCTGAAGGGCGACGCGCCGGCCGCCACGCCCTGACCGGCATGCTCACGCGGCGTCATCGTGCTCCCCACGATGATGCCGCCTGGGCGCCGACGCCCGGGCAGGCGCGCCTTCAGGCGCGGGAGCGAGGACCACCGATGGTGCGAAGCATGGGAGCCGTCATCGCCGGTTTGGTGGTGATGCTGATCGTCGTGGCGTCGATCCAGTGGCTCGGCCACTCGGTGTATCCGCCTCCCGATGGCCTCGACATCCGCGACAAGGCCGCCGTCGCCGACGCGATGGCGTCCGCGCCGGTCGGCGCGCTGTTCTTCGTGCTGGCGTCCTACGCCGTCGCGACGTTCCTCGCCGCGGGGACGGCGACGACGGTCAGCCTGCGCCACAAGCGCGCGGTCGCGGTCGTCATCGGGCTGGTGATGCTGGTGCTCGCGGCGATCAGCCTGTTCGCACTGCCGCATCCGGCCTGGATGACCATCGCCGGCCTGCTGATCCCGCTGCCGATGGCGCTACTGGGCTGGTTCGTGTTCCGCTGAGGCGGGGGCCCCGCGCACGCCGAGCCACGCGCCGGCGAGCAGCAGCGCGACCGCCGCCGCCTGCGTCCAGTGCGGCTCCGCCCTGGCGAACACCAGCAGCAGCGCCGTCGACAGCAGCGGGGCCGCGTAGGACAGCGTGCCGAGCACCGCGAGGTCGCCACGCTTGGTACCGATGTCCCACAGCCAGAACGCGAGACCGGTGGGTCCGAGCCCGAGCGCGGCGATGGCCGCCCACTGCGCCGGCGTCGGTGTCCGCCACGACTCGAAGCCGGCATGCATGAGCGCGCCGAACGCCGCCGTCGCGAGACAGGCGACGACGACCGCGCTGCTCGGCACCGCCGCGAACCGCCGGTTGAGTACCGAATACAGCGCCCAGACCACCGCGCCGGCGAGCGCCGCGAGATAGCCGGTGGCGTGTGCCGGCTCCAGCCGCGGCCAGCCGCCGCGCGTGACCACGAGCACGGCCGCGACCAGCCCGAGCACCGTGCCGAGCCATTGCGCCGGGCGGACGCGCGTGCCGCCGATCACCGCGGCGAACACCACGATCAGCAGCGGCCACAGATAGTTGACGACGCTCGCCTCGACCACCGGCGCGCGCTTGAGCGCGATGAAGTACAGCGCGTGATAGCCCGACAACCCGGCGGTGGCCAGCAGCGCGGCCGCCGGGGGCTGCCGCAGCGCCCGTGGGCCGGGACCGCCCGGACGGAGCACCCACGCCAGCCCGGCGACGCCCGCCATCGCGAAGCCGAGCGCCAGCAGCTGGAACGGCGGAATGCCGTCGGTCGCCGTCGTCAGCAGCGCGAGCGCCGCCCACAGCACGATCGCTGCGAATCCCGCAGCGGTGGCGGCACGCCGGGACGGCATCAGAAGGGTTTCGCCAGCACCAGATAGAAGATCGGCACGAGCGCCAGCAGCGGCAGCTCGTTGAACCAGCGCAGCACCGTCGGCGAAGGCATCCGCCCGCCCGCCTGCGCCCGCTTGAGCCACCGCCCGGCGACGGTGAAATACACCAGCAGCACGACCACCAGGCCCAGCTTCGCGTGCAGCCAGCCACCGGTGACCACGTCGGGCCACAGCGCCGGCCACCACCGGTGCCCGAGCCACAGCAGTACGCCGAGCAGCACCGCCAGTCCGAACATGCCGTGGCCGAAGCCGTACAGCCGCCGCCCCATCAGGAACAGCCGCGCCTGCACGTCCGCCTGCCCCGTCGTCTCGGCCACGTTCACGAGGATCCGCGGCAGGTAGAACACGGCCGCGATCCAGCTGACGACGAACAGCAGGTGGAACGTCTTGGTCCAGAGATAGATCATGGCCGCGAGAGCCTACCAGAACCCGCCTCGCGGCCGGCTCCTTCACCCGCCACGCGCTACAATGCCGGTCCCTTCGCGATCTCCGTGGTTGTCCGGAATGCGTCGAAGCTCCCCGAAACGACCGGATCCCCGATGAACCCGACCCCGAACGACGCGCCCGGCGCGCCCGTGCTGTTCCGCGACCTCGCCCTCGGCGAGCCGCTGCTGAAGGCGCTGGCCGACGTCGGCTATGAATCGCCGTCGCCGATCCAGGCCGCGACGATCCCGCACCTGCTGGCCGGCCGCGACGTGCTCGGCCAGGCGCAGACCGGCACCGGCAAGACCGCGGCGTTCGCGCTGCCGGTACTGGCGCGGATCGATCCGGAACAGAACACGCCGCAGGCGCTGGTGCTGTGCCCGACGCGCGAGCTCGGCATCCAGGTCGCCGAGGCGTTCCAGAAATACGCCGCGCACATGCCGGGCTTCCGGGTGCTGCCGATCTACGGCGGCCAGAGCTACGGCCCGCAGCTGCAGGCGCTGCGCCGCGGCGTGCA
>CAMPHE010000323.1 GCA_946885815.1 uncultured Arenimonas sp. | reverse complement strand
GCCGAGCCGGCGCGCGGTGGCCTGCGCGGTGGACGGCAGCAGCTGCATCAGCCCGCGTGCGTTGGCCGGCGAGCGCGCGCGCGGCATCCACGCGCTCTCGGCGCGCGTCTGCCCGGCGATCCACGCCGGATCGATCGCGTTCCGGCGCGCTTCCTGGCGCAGATGTTCTTCGTGATGCAGCGGGAAGCGCAGCGAATAGTGGCGGAGATCGTCGGGTTCCGAGCCGATCGTGAACACGGCGCGGTCATGCCAGCCGGCGGCCTGCGCGAAATCGATCGCGACGTAGCGTTCGGCGTCGTCGAGATCCTCGAGCAGCGCGGTCCATTCGCGCGTCGCCGGCCCGATTCGATCGATGCGGAACAGCTCGATCGCGCGTGCCAGCCCGGGTTCGGCGGCGACGCGCCTGCGCAGCGCCGGCTCCCCCGACGGCTCCAGCGGACACAGCGCGTACGGCTGCGCCAGCCGGTCGGCAGCGAGGAATCCATGGAAGGTCGACGTCTTCGCCGCGCGCGTGTAAAGGGCTTTCGCCGCCGCGTGCTGGCCGAGCCGTTCCCGCAGTCGCGCCTCGAAATACTGCCAGCGCGGGTCGCCGCGCTGCGTCGCACCCATCGCTTCCAGCGCGCGCACGGCGGCGCCGTCGTCGCCGCGGTTCATCGCCTCGCGCACGCGCCATTCGTGCAGGCGATCGTCGTAGGCCGAGGCGGGCACCGCGGCGAGCCGCGTCGCCGATCCCGGCAGGTACGAGGCGACCGTCCACAGCGCGACCTGGTACAGCACCTGACCGCGCTGCGCCTCGTCGAAGCCGAGCACCGGCTGCAGCGTCGCCAGCTGCGCGGCCGCGGCGTCGGGCGAACGCTTCGCGAGCCGTGCCAGGCCCTCGGCCGCGACCGTCCGGCTGCGCGCCTCCTTCGGCCAATTCCTGGCGCGGGCATGCGGCGCGTCGATGAAGTCGGCGTAGTCCTTCGCGCGCGCCGCGTCGGCGGTCGGCAGCCCCGCCGCGAGGAAACGCATCAGCCCGGTCTGGCCTTCCTTCGCGGCCAGCTCGATGCGCTGCCAGCGCAGCGCGTCGTCGATGTGGCCGAGCGCCTGCAGCGCGCGGAACGGCACGTCGCAGGTGGAAGGCAGCGTCGTGCCGGTGAGCCACAGCGCCTTGCCGTCGGCGATCCAGCGCGCGTCCGTGGCGCCGGTGGCATGCCGCGCGGCGAGATCGGCGCAGCGCAGTACCTGCCCTTCGGCGCCGCGGAAATCGGCGCGGAACGCAGGCCAGTCCTCGCGTCGCGCCAGTTCCACCAGCCAGCCGTCGCGCAGCCAGTCGGCGGCCGGCGTGCCGTCGTGTCGCTTCAGCGCGGCGCGGACTTCGGCGGCGCCCGCCGTCGTGATGCGCTCGCGCAGCGCCGTCGCCTCGACCCAGCCGCGCAGCGGGTGGTCGGCGATGCGTGCGACGTCCTGTACGCTCAGCGCGCCGCGCTCGGCGTCACGGAACGCTTCGAGCAACGCGGTGCGATCCGCGGCGAGATCGGGCGGCGCGATGCGCTGCGCCTTCGCCGGCAGCGTCGCGATCGCCGCGAGCGTGAATACCAGCAGCAGGGAGTGGCGTGACATGGTCCCGAGTGTAGCCGAAGGATTTCGCACGCCCCGTGCACGCGCGGTGCCGCGGCGATGACACTCGCGTGGGGTATGTATCTGCTTCTCGGTGCGCTCGCCGGCGTGCTCGCCGGGCTGCTCGGCGTCGGCGGCGGGCTGGTGCTGGTGGCGGCGCTCGTGTGGCTGCTGCCGACGCAGGGAATCCCCGACACGCTCGCCGTGCACGTGGCGCTCGCGACCGCGCTCGGCAGCATCCTGCTGACCGGCCTGTCGTCGGCGAACGCGCACCGGCGCCGCGGCAGCGTGCTGTGGCCGACGGTGCGCTGGCTGGTGCCCGGGCTGCTGCTCGGCGGCTGGCTCGGCAGCGCGCTGGCGACGCGGCTCGATGGCGACTGGCTGCGCGGCTTCATCGCGGTCTACTGCTGGCTCGCGGCGCTGCAGCTGATGCTCGGCTGGCCGCGCGCGCGCGACGAAACGACCGCCGCACCGCGGGGGCCGGGATGGTCGGCCGTGGGCGCAGGCATCGGCGGCATCTCGGCGCTGGTGGGCATCGGCGGCGGCAGCATGACGGTGCCGCTGCTGGTCTGGCGCGGCGTGCGACCCGTGCTCGCGGTCGGCACGTCGAGCGCCTGCGGGGTCGCCATAGCCCTCGCCAGCGCCGCCGGCTACGCGTTCCACGGGCCGGCGCCAGGCGCGTTGCCCGCCGGCAGCTGGGGCTATGTGTACCTGCCGGCCGCAGTCGGGATCGCCCTCGCCTCGGTCCTGACGGCGCCGCTGGGGACGCGGATCGCGCACGCGATCAGCGGAGAGGCGCTCAAGCGCGTGTTCGCGGCGTTCCTCGCGGTCGCCGGCACCAGCGTCTGGTGGGGCGGCTGACGGCCGGCGGGGGAATTCCTGCACGGAATGTCCGGTTTCACTGACGCCGACAGCGTCCATGACGATTGCCGTCGATTTACTTTTTATTTACAAGTTGCGAACCGACGCGGGGGGCGCCGGATCCGACCGCAACCGCTGCAGCAAAGCCAAGGGGATTGTGATGAAGACCATCCGTTCCACCCGCCTCACCCACGCGATCCGCGCGGCGCTCGTCCTGGCGCTGCTTCCGGCCGTCGTGCACGCGCAGGACGCGCCCGACACCGAGGCGCCCTCGACCCTCGACGCGGTCGAAGTGACCGGCACCCGCATCCGCACCGCCGAGGCCGAAGGCCTGGTGCCGGTGCAGCGCATCGAGCGCGAGGACATCGAGCGCACCGGCCTCACTTCGCTCGGCGACGTCGTGCAGGCGCTCACCGCGTCGGGCTCGGCGCTCAACACCAAGTTCAATTCCCGCGGCAATTTCGGCTACCCGCCGGACGGCAGCGGCGTCGGCGCGGGCACGGCGCAGGCCGACCTCCGCCACCTCGGCGCCAAGCGCGTGCTGGTGCTGGTCGAC
>CAMPHE010000322.1 GCA_946885815.1 uncultured Arenimonas sp. | reverse complement strand
ACCCTTGCGATTCAAGGACTTGGCTGTCATGCCGATTGATTTCCAGCAGGCCCGTCACGCGATGGTGGAGCAGCAGGTGCGTCCGTGGGACGTGCTCGATCCGCGCGTGCTCGACACCCTGATGCGCGTGCAGCGCGAGGACTTCGTGCCGCCGCGCCACCGCAAGCTCGCGTTCGCCGACCTGCCGCTGCCGCTGGAGCACGGCGAGACGATGATGAAGCCGCTGCTCGAGGGCCGCATGCTGCAGTCGCTGTCGATCGAGCCGGCCGACGAGGTGCTGGAGATCGGCACGGGTTCCGGCTTCGTCACCGCCTGCCTCGCGCAGCTCGCGCGCGAAGTGGTCAGCATCGATCGTCATTCCGATTTCGTCGACCGCGCGCGGCAGCGACTCGGCGCCGAAGGCGCGGCCAACGTGACCATCGAAACCGCCGATGCCTTCGCGTGGCAGCCGGGCCGGCTGTTCGATGCGATCGCCGTCACCGGTTCGGTCGCCGCCGACCCGGACTATTTCGCCCAGTGGCTCAAGCCCGGTGGCCGCCTGTTCGTCGTGCACGGCCTGTCGCCGGTGCAGGAAGCGCTGCGCGTCACGCGCCGCGGCGACGCCCTGCTGCGCGAGAGCCTGTTCGAGACCGATCTGCCCTATCTGCACGGTGCCGCGCCGGTGCCGCGCTTCGTCCTTTGACCTTTCCGGGATATCCCATGCGCCTGACCCTTCGTCCCCTGACCCTCGCCCTCCTGCTGACCGGTTTCGCCGGCACCGCCGGTGCGGTCGACCTGATGGACGCGTACGAACTCGCGCGCCAGGGCGATCCGCAGCTGGCCGCGGCCGAATCGTCGCGCGACGCGGTCGGCGAGAACGTCATCCAGAGCCGCTCGGCGCTGCTGCCGCATCTCTCGGGCTCGTACTCGATCGGCCAGTCCGAGCCGTTCGGCGACGAGGCCGCCGGCGAAGCGCGCAGCACCGGTTTCGGGCTGACGCTGAACCAGTCGATCTACGACCATTCGAACTGGACGCAGCTCGGCGCCTCGCGCCTGCGCGCCGACCAGGGCGACGCCGACTACAAGGCCGCCGCCGACGACCTGGTGGTCCGCACCGCCGCGGCGTATTTCGAAGTGCTCACCGCGATCGAAACGCTCGCGTCGTCGCGCGCCGAGGAGCGTTCGGTGAAGCGCCAGCTCGACCAGGCCGAGAAGCGCCTCGAAGTCGGCCTCGCGCCGATCACGGACGTGCACGAAGCCCGCGCCCGCTTCGACACCGCGCGCGCGAACGCGATCGCGGCCGGCACGGCGCTCGAGGACGCGCGCGAAGCGCTCGCCGAGATCACCGGGCAGCGGCTCGACAACCTGCGCGGCCTGTCGCCCGACTACATCCCGAAGAACGACGATCCGCGCGGCGCCGAAGAATGGGTGTCGATCGCGCTGGAACAGAACCCGACGCTCATCTCGCGCCAGCTGGGCCTGGCCGCGAGCGAAAAGGACATCTCCACGGCGCGCGCGGCGCACCTGCCGACGATCGACGCGAGCGTCAGCGCCGACAGCGGCCGCGGCTGGAACACGCTGGGCGGTCCCCGCGAGCACAGCGGCGGTTCGTCGATCGGCGTATCGGTGAACGTGCCGATCTTCTCCGGGTTCGCGACGCAGTCGCGGGTGCGGCAGGCGGTCGATTACCGCGACATCGCCGCCGACCAGCTCGAGCAGCAGAAGCGCTTCGTCGTGCGCACCACGCGCAACGCGCAGCGGTCGCTCGCCGCCGGCGAGGCGGAAGTCGAGGCGCGCCGCCTGTCGGTCGTCTCGGCGCAGGCCGCGTACGAAGCGAGCGAGGCCGGACTGGAAGTCGGCACGCGCACGATCGTCGACGTGCTGATCACGCAGCAGGCGCTGTTCGTCGCGCAGCGCGAATACGCCCGCGCGCGGCATGCGTTCCTCGTGAACCGGCTGCGGCTGGAGCAGGCCGCCGGCACGATCACCGTCGAGGACCTGCAGGACGTGAACCGCGTGCTGGTCGCCGACGCCGAAGCGGCGCTGGAAACCCCGGCCGACGTGCGCTGACCGGGCCGGTCGCGATCGACCCCGAAGCCGGCGGAAACGCCGGCTTCGCCGTTTCTAGCGCCCGCCGGCGAGCAGCCCGTCGAGCAGGTCGAGCGTGTGCCCGAGCGCGCCGGACAGCTGCGCGACCTGCGCGCGGCCGGCGGCACCCATCGCCAGCCGCCGCGGCGTGTCGGCGAGCAGCGCGATCACCGCGGCAGCCGCCGCGTCGGCGTCGGCCACCTGCAGCAGCGCGCCGGCATCGAGCAGGCGCCGGGTGACGTCGGCGAAGTTGAACGTGTGCGGGCCGACGACGCTCGGCACGCCCACGGCCGCCGGTTCCAGCACGTTGTGCCCGCCGACCTCGCACAGGCTGCCGCCGACGAACGCGACGTCGGACGCGCCGAAGAATCCGACCAGCTCGCCCATCGTGTCGAGGACCATCACCTGCGTTTCCGGCGACGCCAGCACGTGGCCCCTTCGCGTGCGCACGCGCAGGCCGGCGTCGTGCGCGGCGGCGATCACCGCCGCGAAACGGTCCGGATGTCGCGGCGCCCACAGCAGCAGCGCGTCCGGGAACCGCGCGAGCACGCGCCGGTGCATCGCCAGCACCGCCTCTTCTTCCTGCGGATGCGTGCTGGCGGCGATCCACACGGGTCGCGTCGGCCCCCACGCGTCGCGCCATTGCTCGGCGCGTTCGGGCACGTCGTCCGGGACGTGGAGGTCGTACTTGAGATTGCCGGTGACGACGACGCGTTCCGGCTCGGCGCCGATGCGCTGCAGCCGGCGGGCGTCGGCCTCCGATTGCGCCGCGACGACGCGAACGGCCTGCAGCGCCAGCGAGGAGAGCCGGCGCAGCGGCAGATAACCGCGCAGCGAGCGTTCCGACAGCCGCGCGTTCACCATCGCCAGCGGGATGCCGCGGCGCGCGCATTCCAGATACAGGTTCAGCCAGATCTCGGTTTCGACGATCACCGCCAGCGCCGGCCGCGCGT
>CAMPHE010000321.1 GCA_946885815.1 uncultured Arenimonas sp. | reverse complement strand
CATGCGCCTCTGGTCCCTCCATCCGCGCCATCTCGACCCGCAGGGCCTCGTCGCGCTGTGGCGCGAAGCGCTGCTCGCACGCGCGGTGCTGCGGGGGCAGACCCGCGGATACACGCGCCATCCGCAGCTGCAGCGCTTCTTCGCGCACCCGCAGCCGCGGTCCGCCATCAATGCCTACCTCGCGGCGGTGCATGAAGAAGCGACGTGGCGCGGGTATGCGTTCGACCGGACGAAGATCGAGCCGGTGCGGACGGTGGCGCCGATCGAGGTCGCCGACGGCCAGCTCGCGCACGAGTGGTCGCATCTGCTGCGCAAGCTGGCGGCGCGCAGCCCCGCGCTCCACGCGCGATGGCGTTCCGCGGACGGGCCCGACTGCCATCCGCTGTTCGTGTGCCGGCCCGGCCCGATCGCGACGTGGGAAATCGTCGCGCCCGGCTCACGCGCCGACCACGCCGCGCGGCGAGAATGACGCGTTCCCCGACGAGGCCCGACCGATGCGCTACCGGCTGATCCTTCCGTTCCTGCTCGCCATCGGACTCGCCGCGTGCACGCCCGAGCCCGTCGACCCCGCGTTCGACGAGGACGCCGGCGCGAAACTGCTGGTGCAGTACGAGGCCGCGCGCACCGACGAGGACTGGGAAGGCGCCGAGGCGATCGCCGATGAACTGCGCACGCGCCACGGCGAGACGCAGGCGGCCGCCGACATGCGCGCCACGATCGCCGACGTGCGTGCGCAGGCCGAGGCACGGCGCGAAGTGCGTCGGCTCGCCGGGCTCTGGAGCTACCAGAAGTTCGCCGTCGAGGGCGGAACGCAGATTTCCGCGTCGCTCGACAGCCGGATCGCGTGGGATCCGGCGTCCGACCAGCCGCGGCCGCATCCGGAAGCGCAGCTGATCTTCCGGCGCCATCCGGCGTGGGGCGACAGCGCCTATCTGGTGCTGCGCCAGAAGACGCTGCAGTGCGGCCCGCCGTGCCGGCTGGAGATCCGCTTCGACGACGGCGAGCCGGAAACATGGGCCGGCGATCCGGCCGATACGGGCACGGGCCCGGCGTTGTTCATCGTCGACGATGCGCGTTTTCTCGCTGCGGTCCGCGACGCCGACCGCGTGCAGATCCGGCTGCCGGAAACGGCCATACTGCGGCCGACGTTCGAATTCGAGGTCGGCGGATTCGACGCCGGGCGACATCTCGCCGACTGAACCTGGCAAGGAGATTGCGATGACGACGATGCTCCCGTCTTCCGTTCCCGCGCGCGGGCTGTGCGCCGCCGTGCTCGTGCTGGCGATGGCGCCGGCCGCCGCGGCGCAGGGCGATCTGCCCGCCGCCGATCCCGCACTGGCGATCAGCGCCACCGCGCCGTCGCTGGCCTGGGGCGCGTGCCCCGCCTTCCTGCCGGCCGGCTGCGAACTGGCCGTGCTGCATGGCGACCCGGCGCAGCCGAACGCCGATGTGTTCCTGAAACTGCCCGGCGGCTCCTCGTTCGCGCGCCATTGGCACACGTCGGCGGAACGGATGGTGCTGGTGTCGGGGGAACTGCGCGTCACCTACGACGGCCAGCCGGAAGCGGTGCTGCGGCCGGGGAGCTACGCGTACGGCCCCGCGCGGCGCGCGCATTCAGGGCGATGCGCCAGCGTCGAGCCGTGCGTGCTGTTCATCGCCTTCGAGGCGCCGGTGGATGCGACGGTGGTCGAGGGTGCGGCGGGCGTGGATGCAGCGGCGCGGGAGGGTGATCGCGGCTGAAGCCGCTCCTACACGCCGCTCCTACAGGGCGCTGAGGGAGAAGCCGTCAGGGTCGACGCGCAGGATCGAGCCCTGGTCGTACCAGTCGCCGAGCACGATGCGCGTGGCGCTGCGGCCACCGGCCGTGAGCAGGTGCACGCGCGGCCGGTGCGTGTGGCCGTGGATCAGCTTGCGTACGCCGTAGCGGGCCATCGTCGCGGCCACGTCGGCTTCGACGACGTCGCCGATCGCCTCGGCCACGCCGCCCTGGTGCTCGCGGCTCGCGGCGCGGGCCTGCGCCGCGAACGCGTGCCGCGCCGGCAGCGGCTGCGCGAGGAAGCTTTCCTGCCAGCCCGGATCGCGGACCTGCCGGCGGAACGCCTGGTACGCGGCGTCGTCGGTGCACAGCAGGTCGCCGTGCATCAGCAGGACCGGTTCGTCGAACAGCGTGACGACGCACGGGTCGGGCAGCAGCGTCGCGCCGGTACGCGCGGCGATCTGCGGCCCGTAGAGGAAGTCGCGGTTGCCGCGCATCAGGAATACCGGCACGCCGCCGTCGGCCAGCGCCTTCAGTGCCGTGCAGACGCTCGCGCCCGGCTCGCCGGCATCGTCGTCGCCGACCCACGCCTCGAACAGGTCGCCGAGGATGTACAGCGCCCGTGCCTGCCGCGCTTCGCCGGCGAGCAGGTCGAGGAAACTGCGGGTGATGCCCGGGAGGGCGGCGTCGAGGTGCAGGTCGGAAACGAACAGCACGCTCATCGGCCGGTGTCGTCGTCGACCGCGGGCGTGGTGGTGCCGTCGGCGCCCGGACCATCGGTCGCGCCGTCGGTGCCGGCGCCGCCCGCCGGGGGGCGCGGCGCGTCGGGCGACGGGAGCCGCTCGCCCGACGCGGGCAGCGTGCCCGGTGCGTCCGGCTGCAGGTTCACGCGCTCGATCACCACCGGCACCCGCGGCACCCAGCCGGGGAACGGCTCCTGCGCCGCGGTCGGCTGCGCGGCGATGCGGTCGATCACGTCCATGCCCTGGACCACGCGGCCGAACACCGCGTAGCCGGTGGTGTAGGGGCTGTCGGTGCCGGTGCGGTCGAATTCGTGGTTGTCGGCGAGGTTGATGAAGAACTGCGCGGTGGCCGAATCGGCGACGCCGCGATCGCGGGCGGCGGCGAGCGTCCCGCGCAGGTTCGACAGGCCGTTGCCGGCCTCGTTCTCGACCGGCGCGCGGCTCGGCTTCTGCTGCAGGTCGGGCGTGAACGCCCCCGCCTGCAGCAGCAGCCCCGGGATCACGCGGTGGAAGACCGTGCCGTGGTAAT
>CAMPHE010000320.1 GCA_946885815.1 uncultured Arenimonas sp. | reverse complement strand
CGAACATCGCGGTGCCGTTCTGGTTGGCGGTGGCGCCGATGGTCAGCACGAAGCGGGTGATCTTGGGCGGCAGCTTCAATTCGGTTTCGGCGACGCGCAGCGCGGTCGGCAGCGTCGCGTTCGAGCTGGCGGTCGAGAACGCCATCACGCTCGCTTCGCGCGTCTCGCGGAAGAACGCGATCGGGCTCTTCTTCGCCACGAACTTGAGCAGCAGCGGAAACACGCCGAACATCTGGATGGCGAGCGCCAGCAGCACGACGCCGACGAACGCGGCGAGCTTGAACAAGAGGTCCCAGCCGAACTGCGCGGCGAGGTTGAACATGAAGCAGAAGATCGCGATCGGGGCGAGCTGGATGACGAAGCCGATCAGCTTCATCGCCACTTCGAACACCCCTTCGATCGCGTCCTTGAGCACTTCGGTGCGGCGGGTCTGCACCGCGAGCAGGCCGATGCCGAAGATCAGCGCGAAGACCATGACCGCGAGGATGTCGTTGTTGCTCATCGCGGTGATCACTTTCCTGGGCGTGAGCGTGGCAACGCAAAGCAGCGCGGTCGCTGCCTCGCCCGAACGCTCGACGATGCCCGCCGCGCCTTCGGCGCCCTGCGCCAGCAGCTCGTCGGCCGCCGCCCGGTCGACGCCCGCGCCGGGCTGGAACAGGTTCACCAGCGCGATCGACAGCGCCACCGCGATGCCCGAAACGACGATCGTGTAGAGCAGCGTGCGAATGCCGATTTTCTTGAGCGCGCGGACTTCGCCCATCTCGGCGATTCCCACGACCAGCGCGGAGAACAGCAGCGGGATCACCAGCATGAACAGCAGGCGCAGGAAGATCTGCCCGATCGGCCCGGTGACGTAAGTCACGACCGTCGCGACCCACTCTGCGTCGCGCGCGAAAGTATAGGCCAGCAGCCCGGCGGCGAGGCCGAGCGCGAAGCCCAGGAAGATGCGCCACTGCAGCTTGCCCTGGCCGATCGGCGCGGCCTTCGCGGCGATCTCTGCGGCGTCGGTCATGCGGTCTCTCCGGTCAGTGCGGCGATGGCGATCCGGCGGTAGATCCGCGCCAGGGTGTCGAGGTCTGGCACCGCCACCGCTTCGTCGCGCTTGTGCATCGTCGCGTTGACCAGGCCGAACTCGATCACCGGGACGATGTCCTTGAGGAACCGCGCGTCGGATGTGCCGCCGGCGGTCGAGGGCTCGGGGTCGAGCCCGGTCTCGGCCTTCACGGCCTCGGCGACGATCTGCTGGAAGCGTCCCGGCGGCGTCAGGAACGGCTCGCCCGAGATGACCGGCGTGGCGGCGCCACCGTGCTTTTCGGCGATGGCAGCCACGCGTTCACCCAGCCCGGTGCCGGTGTGAAGATCGTTGAAGCGGATCGAGATGCGCGCCTTCGCCTTGCCCGGAATGACGTTGTGCGCCGTGTTCCCCACTTCGAGCTCGGTGATCTCGAGGTTCGACGGCTGGAACCAGTCGGTGCCTTGATCGAGCGTCAGCGCGTCCAGCTCGGCGAGCATCGCGACGAGCTTGGTCACCGGATTGTCGGCGAGATGCGGATAGGCGACGTGGCCCTGCACGCCTTCGACCTCGAGCCAGACGTTGAGCGAGCCGCGGCGGCCGATCTTCATCATGTCGCCGAGGCGGTCGACGCTGGTCGGCTCGCCGACGAGGCACAAGTCGGGCACCTCTCCGCGCTCGCGGATCAGGTCGATCAGCGCGCGCGTGCCGTTGACCGCCGTGCCTTCCTCGTCGCCGGTGATGATCAGGCTGAGCGTGCCGGCCTCTTGCGGCACTTCCGCCGCCGCCGCGACCAGCGCCGCGACCGCGCCCTTCATGTCGACCGCGCCGCGCCCGTAGAGCAGCTCGCCGCGGATTTCGGGTTCGAACGCCCCGCTGGCCCAGCCGTCGCCCGGCGGCACGACATCGACGTGGCCGGCGAAGGCGAAGTGGCGCGATCCCTCGGGCCCGCGGCGAATGGCGAAGCAATTCTCGACCGGACCGTCGGGCGCCTCGCCCTTGACGAACCGGTGGCATTCGAAGCCGAGCGGGGCCAGCATCCCCTCGAGCGCGTCGAACACGGCCCCCCGTGCGGGGGTCACGCTCTCGCAGGCGATCAGCGCCTGGGCGTGGGCGAGAGCGTCGCTGGTCTTGCTCATTGAGGCGGACTAGACGAGCAGCGGCAACCTTTCCAGCCGGAGCGCTCCGTCATGCCCAAGCTCGATCTCGCCGCGATCCCGCAGGTCAACACCACCGGCTATCCGGCGCCCTACGACAAGGACGTGGCCGGCCGCTTCGTCCGCCGCCTGCGCCCGGCCGCCGGGCTGACCGACCTCGGCGCGGCGCATGTCGTGCTCAAGCCCGGCGCGTGGTCCTCGCAGCGCCACTGGCACGCCGAGGAGGACGAGCTGGTGGTGATCCTCTCCGGCGAGGCCGTGCTGGTCGAGGACGACGGCGAAACCGTGCTGCGCGCGGGCGATGTCGCGGCCTGGCCCAAGGGCGTGCGCAACGGCCACTGCCTGCAGAACCGCTCCGACGCCGACTGCGTGCTTATCGCCGTCAGCGCGGGCGACGGCGCCAACGACTGGGGCGAATATCCCGACATCGACTTGAAGTTCGCGCCCGAAGGCTACCTGCACAAGGACGGCACGCCGTACCCGCCCAAGGGCTGATCAGGCTTCCGCCACCTCGTACTGGGCGATGGTCCAGTCTTCGGTCTCGGCGGCCGAAACCCACGCCCGCATCCAGTCGTGCTCCCACACCGCCTGCATGTAGGCCTGCGCGAAGCCGGGCACGTTGAGCCCGTAGGTGATGAAGCGGCTGACCACCGGCGCGTAGAACACGTCGGCCGCGCCGAAGGTGCCGAACAGGAACGGCCCGCCCTTGCCGAACCGCGCGCGCGCCTCGGCCCACAGCTGAAGGATGCGGACGATGTCGGCCATCGCGTCGTCGCTGATCGAATGGTCCTCGATCCGCCGGCGGATGTTCATCGGGCATTCGCGGCGCAGCGCCATGTACGAGCTGTGCATCTCGGCGAC
>CAMPHE010000319.1 GCA_946885815.1 uncultured Arenimonas sp. | reverse complement strand
TGAAGGTCGAGGACACCGACGACGCCGACAAGTTCAAGGTCAGCGGCCGCGGCGAACTGCACCTGTCGATCCTGATCGAGAACATGCGCCGCGAAGGCTACGAGCTGGCCGTCTCGCGTCCGGAAGTGATCATCAAGGAGATCGACGGCGTGAAGTCCGAGCCGATCGAGGCGCTCGTCGTCGACCTCGAGGAGCAGTACCAGGGCGGCGTGATGCAGCGCCTCGGCGAGCGCAAGGCGCTGCTGCAGAACATGGAACCGGACGGCAAGGGCCGCGTGCGCATGGACTACATGATCCCGGCGCGGGGCCTGATCGGCTTCCAGACCGAGTTCCGCACGATCACCGCCGGCACCGGCCTGCTGTTCCACGTGTTCGACCACTACGCGCCGAAGGTCGAGGGCGACATCGGCCAGCGCCAGAACGGCGTGCTGATCTCCAACGGCCAGGGCCCGTCGCCGGCGTACGCGCAGATCGCGATGCAGGAACGCGGCCGCCTGCTGATCGAACCGGGCGAGGAGATCTACGAAGGCCAGATCGTCGGCATCCACGCCAAGGACAACGACCTGACGGTGAACGCGCTGCGCGGCAAGCAGCTGACGAACTTCCGCGCATCGGGCACCGACAAGGACGAAGGCCTGATCCCGCCGGTGAAGATGTCGCTGGAGCAGGCGCTGGAATTCATCGACGACGACGAGCTCGTCGAGGTGACGCCGCTGGCGATCCGGCTGCGCAAGAAGGACCGCACCGAGAACGAGCGCAAGAAGGCCGCGCGCGCCGGCTGACCCGGATCCGGCTCAGGGCGCCACGGGCGCCTTGAGCTGCGCGTGCTTGCGCACGATCAGCATCGCGATCTCGAGCGACTGCTCGTAGTTCAGCCGTGGATCGACGGTGGAGCGGTATGCCCGCTCCAGGTCGGTGTCGGTGAGGTCGCGCGCGCCGCCGGTGCACTCGGTGACGTTCTCGCCGGTGAGTTCCAGGTGCACGCCGCCCAGCCGGGTGCCCGCGGCGGCATGCAGCTCGAAACTCGCTTCCAGTTCGCTGCGGATATTGGCGAA
This sequence comes from uncultured Arenimonas sp., assembly GCA_946885815.1. The sequence continues at coordinate 1,981 of CAMPHE010000319.1, read as the reverse complement.
GCGTCGGGTCTTGAAGCCGTTGCGCGTGCTTTCGGTATTGCCGTGCATCGGATCGCAGACCCAGAGCACGCGCCGGCCCTCGCGGCGCAGCGCGTCGAGCAGCGGCGGGAGCTTTTCCGCCACGTGGGCCGCCCCCATCCGGTGGATCAGCGACAGCCGGCCCGGTTCGTTTTCCGGGTTCAGCCGGTCGACGAGCCGCAGCAGCGCGTCGGGAGACACCGACGCCCCGACCTTCACCGCCACCGGGTTGCGCAGCCCGCGGAAATACTCCACGTGCGCGCCGTCGATGTCGGCGGTGCGCATGCCGATCCAGGGAAAGTGCGTCGACAGGTTGAACCAGCCCCACTGGCGCGGCACCTGGCGCGTCAGCGCCTCCTCGTACGGCAGCAGCAGCGCCTCGTGCGAGGTGTAGAAGTCGGCGCGGTCGAGGTTGTGCAGCGCCTCGCCCGAGATCGTCTCCATGAAACGCACCGCATCGCCGACCGCCGCCACCATGCGGTCGTATTCCGCCGACAGCGGCGAATGCCCGACCCAGCCGAGGTCCCAGTATTCCGGGTGATGCAGGTCGGCGAAGCCGCCGTCGATCAGCGCGCGGACGAAATTCATCGTCATGGCCGAGCGCGCATGCCCCTTCACCATCCGGCGCGGATCCGGCGTGCGCGATGCGGGGTCGAATTCGGGGCGGTTGATGAAGTCGCCGCGATAGCTCGGCAAGGTGACGCCGTCGCGAACCTCGACGTCGGCCGACCGCGGCTTCGCGTACTGGCCGGCGAAGCGGCCGACGCGCACCACCGGCAGGCGCAGGCCGTGCACGAGCACCAGGCTCATCTGCAGCAGCACCTTCAGCCGGTTGGAGATCAGCGCCGATTCGCAGTCGGCGAAACTCTCCGCGCAGTCGCCGCCCTGCAGCAGGAACCGGCGGCCTTCCTGCGCCTCGGCGAGCTGGCGCTTCAGCGCCAGGATCTCCCACGACGTCACCAGCGGCGGCAGCCGCTGCAGTTCCTGCTGCACCGCGGCGAGTTCGGCGGCATCCGGATACGCGGGCTGCTGCGACGCGAGGCGGGAGCGCCACGAGGCCGGCTCCCAGCCGTCGGGAACGGAAACGGACACGAGGTTGCGGTCGCCGGCATTCATCGCGTCATGATGCCATAGCGCCCGCGCGCTCCCGGTGACGTTCAACGGCGGCGGAACGCCGCGAACAGCGCCAGCGCCGCCAGCGCGGCGAACCAGAGCAGCGACCACATCGGAATCGACATCCCGAATATCGCATCGACCTTGGCGCACTCGCCGGAGCCCTGCAGCGCGGTCGCGAGCGCCTTCATCGGACCCATCGCCTCGACCATGTAGTCGAGGCCCATGCTCGTGCAGGCCGGCACCTCGCTCGGCGGCAGCGACTGGATCCAGACGTGCCGGCCCGCGAGCCAGGCCCCGGCCACCGACGGCACCAGCGCCAGCAGCCCGTAGACTCGTCGCCCCACGACGCCGCGCGGCGCGTGCAGCCCGCCGGCGAGGAACACCGCGCCCAGCGCCGCGAACGCGATGCGCTGCAGGATGCACAGCGGGCACGGCATCATCAGCATGCCGTGTTCGATGTACAGCGCCGCGCCGATGAGCGCGTAGCTCAGCACGAAGCCGGCGAGGAACTGCGCGCGGAAGGTCCAGGCGAGTGGATTGGCGGTCATGTCGTGGCGGGTCGTCGTGGGCGGCGGGTGGGCAGCGTACTGGACCGGGCATGGCGCGGAAAGTTCGCGCCAAAAAAAACCCCGGCCAGGCCGGGGTTTTCATGACGCAGTGCGGCGGGGCTTATTCGGCCTCGGCGACCTGCGGGCGGTCGACCAGCTCGACGTACGCCATCGGCGCGTTGTCGCCGTCGCGGAAACCGCACTTGAGGATGCGCAGGTAGCCGCCCGGACGGGTGGCGAAACGCGGGCCGAGTTCGACGAACAGCTTGCCAACCGCCTGCTTGTCGCGCAGACGCGAG
>CAMPHE010000318.1 GCA_946885815.1 uncultured Arenimonas sp. | reverse complement strand
GTTTTGGGAAGCCCCCGCGCGCCGGTTTTTTCCGGGCGCCGCGGCTGCGGTTCAGTGAACGCCGTGCCTGTCGCGGGAGAGGCGCGAGCCCGCCGCTGCGGCGACCACGCTTGACGTACCGCAGGGCATCGCCGAACGTCGACCCGTACGCCGAGGAGAACGCCGATGCAACGCGCCGCCCTGTCCGTCTTCCTGCTGTTCGCGCTGTCATCGGCCAGCGGCTGCGTGTCCGGGGGCGACTGGGTCGAGCTCAAGGGCACGCGCATCGCGATCGAGATCGCCGACGAACACGCCGAGCGTACGCGCGGCCTGATGCATCGCGACCGCCTCGAGGCCGGCAGCGGAATGCTCTTCGTGCACGCCGACGAAGAGCCGCAGGCGTACTGGATGAAGAACACGAAGATTCCGCTGGACATCCTGTATTTCGATGCCGAGCGACGACTGGTGTCGATGAGCCGCGCGGCGCCGTGTTCGCTCGGCGACCGCTGCCCGCCGCATCCCAGTGCGGGGCCGGCGCTTTACGTGCTCGAACTCAACGCGGGCGAAGCGGCGGCGCTCGGCGTGGCCCGCGGCGACGAGATCGCCCTCGGCCCCGGCGTTCCGGAACGCGGCGCCCCTTGATTCGACCGTCGGAAACACCAGATCGAGTCGATGAAGAATGCTGACGCACTGCCGGACTGGAACACGCTCGCCCGCCTCGGCGACGACGAGCTGCCGCTGCTCGACACCGCGCTGCTGATCGCGCGGGACGAATACCCCGACCTCGACGCCGGCGCGATCACCGCGCAGGTCGACACGTATGCCGAGGCATTGCGCCCCGTCGTGGCCGGCGACGTCGACCTGCCGTCACGACTCACCGCGATCAACCGCTATCTCTTCGACGAGATCGGCTTCACGGCCAACGTCGACCAGTACGACGATCCGCGCAACAGCTACCTGAACCAGGTGGTCGACCGGAAGCTCGGGATTCCGATCTCGCTCGCCGTGGTGCAGATGGAAGTGACGCGCCGGCTCGGAATGCCGCTGGACGGCGTTTCGTTCCCCGGCCATTTCCTCGTGCGCCTGCCGGTCGACGACGGCATCCTCGTGCTCGATCCGTACAACAAGGGTCGCCCCGTGAGCGCCGACGAACTTCGCGAGCGCGCGTCACCGCACCTCGGCGGCCAGGCGCCCGACGACCAGCAGCTGCTGCAGATCCTCGCGCCGGCGACGCACCGCATGATCCTGATGCGGATGCTGCGGAACCTGAAAGGCCTCTACGTGGAAGCCGGCGACTGGGAGCGCGTCGCGCGCAGCGCCGACCGCCTGCTCAAGCTGTCGCCCGACACCGCCGAGGCCGTGCGCGATCGGGGGCTGGCCTACCGGGAACTCGGCCACGCGAAGGGTGCCCGCGAAGACCTCGCGCGCTATCTGCAACTGCTGCCGGAAGCCGACGACGCCGAAGCCATCCGGATCGCGTTGATCGAACTCGGAGCCGGTTCGATCCGGCTGAACTGACTCAGCCGACCGGCACCATCTCGAAATCGTCCTTCGTCACGCCGCAGTCCGGGCATACCCAGCTGTCGGGAATGTCCTCCCAGCGGGTGCCCGGCGCGATTCCTTCCTCCGGCAGCCCGTCCGCTTCGTTGTACGTGAATCCGCAGACGACGCACATCCAGGTGCGGTTCGCGGTGGCGGCGGCAGTGTTCATGTCGGGCTCGTTGATCCGGGACGGCTATCATTCTCGCACCGTCCGGCCGCACCGAAAATGAAATCCAGCGAACGCATCGCGAGGGGCCTGTACCTGCTGACGCCGGACGAAGCGGACACGTCGCGGCTCCTCGCGCGCGTCGACGCCGCGCTCGCCGGGGGCCCGACGTGGCTGCAGTACCGGAACAAGGCGGCGAACGCCGCGCTTCGCCGCGAGCAGGCGGCCGCGCTGCTGCCGCTGTGCCGGGCGCGCGGGGTGCCGCTGATCGTCAATGACGACTGGGCGCTCGCGGCCGACCTCGGCGCCGACGGTGCGCACCTCGGCGCCTCCGACGGCGAGCTCCGGCGCGCGCGTGCGGTCCTCGGCGCCACGGCGATCCTCGGCGCATCGTGTTACGACGACCCGGCGCGCGCGCGCGCCGCCGCCGACGAAGGCGCGAGCTACATCGCGTTCGGTGCGTTCTTCCCGTCGCCGACCAAACCCGGCGCACGGGCGGCGCCGCTGTCGCTCCTGCGCGAGCATGCCGGCGGCCCGCTCCCGGTGGTGGCGATCGGCGGCATCACGCCGGACAATGCGCCCGCCGTCGTCGCCGCCGGCGCCGACCTCGTCGCCGCGATCACCGGCGTCTTCGATGCCGCCGACCCCGCGGCCGCCGTCCGCGCCTACGGGCGCGCGTTCGCCCCCTGACCACGGAACCTTTCGCGCATGAACACCGACACCAGCCACGCCCTCTTCACCCGCGCGCTCGAGCTGCTGCCCGGCGGCGTCAATTCGCCGGTGCGGGCGTTCCGCTCCGTGGGCGGTGAACCGTTCTTCGCGAAGCGCGCCGAAGGCGCGTACCTGATCGATGTCGACGGCAACCGCTATGTGGATTACGTCGGCAGCTGGGGCCCGATGATCGCCGGCCACGCGCATCCCGACGTGCTCGATGCCGTCGCGCGCACGATGTGCGACGGCCTCAGCTTCGGCGTGCCGAACGCGCTGGAAGTGGAGATGGCGGAAACGCTGCGCCGGCTCGTGCCGTCGATGCGGATGTCGCGGATGGTGAACTCCGGCACCGAGGCCACGCTCTCGGCGATCCGGCTGGCGCGTGGCGCGACCGGCCGCAGCCGCATCGTCAAGTTCGAAGGCTGCTACCACGGCCACGGCGACAGCTTCCTCGTGAAGGCCGGCTCCGGCGCGCTGACGTTCGGTCTGCCGAATTCGCCGGGCGTGCCGAAGGTGCTCGCCGACCTGACGCTGACGCTGCCGTACAACGACTTCGATGCGGCGACCCGGCTGTTCGACGAAGCCGGCGACGACATCGCCGGCGTCATCGTCGAGCCGATCGTCGGCAACGCGAACTGCATCCT
>CAMPHE010000317.1 GCA_946885815.1 uncultured Arenimonas sp. | reverse complement strand
GCCGAGCGCGATTACGGGCAGCTTCTGGAAGAGGGCATCGGCGTCGAGCGCGACATCGCCGAAGCCCTTCGCTGGTACGAACGCGCCGCGGAGCATGGCGACGGCTACGCCCTGTGGCGCCTGGGCATCGCGCACGTGGAAGGCGGGCCGGGCCGCGCCGTCGATCCGGTGCGCGCGGTCGACTATTTCCGCGACGCGATCGAGGCCGGCAATGGCGACGCCCTCGTCAGCATGGCGGTGATGTACGCCAGCGGTTCCGGCGTCGATCAGGATCTCGGGCAGGCCCTCGCGTACTACCGTCGCGGCGCCGACGCGGGCGAGGCGCACGCGTACCGTGGGCTGGCGCTGATGGCGCTGCGCGGCGAAGGCATGGCGCCCGATCCGGAGCTGGCGCGGCTGCACTACGAGAAGGCGATCGAGCTCGGCAACGCGGAGGAACCGGCACTGCGCGACGCGATCAACGAGGCGCTGGGGTTGCCCCCCGCGCCGAAGGACGCCAAACGCGTTTCGAGCGACGCCGAACCGGGCAAGTGAATCCGGGGCGGAGGCGAATTCACGGCCTCCTGCGTCCCGTGCCCGCAATCTGGCCTGCCACCGGCCACGGATCCCGTGATGTACCCGCGCGACATCGATTACCTGAAGGCGATCCTTGAGAGCGCGACGCATCACGGCCTGCTGGTGACCGACAACAGCGGTGTCATCCGCCTGCACAACTCGGCGGCGGCGGCGATCTTCCACTACCGCCGCGACGAACTCGTCGGTCTGGACGCCGGCGTCCTGTTCACGCCCGAGGACCGCGAGCAGCGTGCCCCGCACCGCGAGATGGTGGCGTGCCTGGCGAACGGGTGCGCGGCCGACTTCCGCTGGCATCTGCGCAAGGACGGGAGCCGCTTCTGGGCCGACGGCATGATCTACCCGTTGCGCAGCGCCAACGGCACGCACCAGGGCTACGTGAAGATCCTGCGTGACGCCACCGAGGACAAGCACCGCGTCGAGGAGTTCGAGCGCATGGCGCTCACCGACAGCCTGACCGAGCTCGCCAATCGCGCCGAGTTCGAAGCCTCGCTCGCCTACGCGGTGGAGAAGGCGCGGCGCTCCGGCGCACGGCTGATCGTCCAGATGATCGACCTGGACCGCTTCAAGGCGGTCAACGATCGCCTGGGACACGCGGCGGGCGACTCGCTGCTCCAGCAGGCCGCCGCGCGGATGCGCGACACCGTGCGCGGCGCCGACCTGCTGGCACGCGTCGGCGGCGACGAGTTCGCGCTGCTGCAGACGGACGTCACCGACGCCGAAGTCGGCGGCGTGGTCGCCGACAAGGTGATCCAGGCGCTGTCGGAGCCCTTCGAGATCGAAGGGGAGCAGGTGTCGATCGGTGCCAGCGTCGGGATCAGCGTGTGCCCGGACGATGCCGACCACGCCGAGCAGCTGATGCGCAATGCCGATCGCGCGCTGTACCAGGTCAAGGAGGAAGGTCGGAACACCTATCGTTATTTCACGCCCGAACTCGACGAGGCGGCCCATCGCCGGCAGCACGAACTGGCGACGCTGGAGCGGGCCATCGACGAGCAGGCGCTCGCGCTCGAATTCCAGCCGCTGGTCGACCGCGACGGCGTGCCGCTCGGCGTCGAGGCGCTGCTGCGGTGCACGGCGCCGGGGTGGAAGGACGAGCCGATCGAACGCCTGCTCGAGCTGGCCGGCAGCGCCGGCCAGCGGGTCCGGCTGACGCACTGGGTGATCGGGCAGGCGGCCTCGCACCTCCAGCGCTGGCAGCGTGACCGGTGGCCCGGGCTGAAGCTGACGCTGAACCTGTGGAGCGAGGATCTGGACACGGCGGCCGTCCTCGAGCAGCTGCGCGACGCGATCGCCGCCGCCGGGCTGGACATGCGCGACCTCGATTTCGACATCCCCGAACGGCAGTTCGACCTGGCGCGCCATACCGGGGTGCTCTCGGCGCTGCAGGGCATCGGCAGCGGCACCACGCTGGACGACTTCGGGAGCGGGCATCTGTCGTTGCTGGCGCTCAGCGACGCGCCGCTGGACCGGGTGAAGCTCGACATGCGTTTCGTCCCCGACATCGGCTGCAGTCGCCGCAGCCAGGCGATCGCCGCCTCCGTGCGTGGCGTGGCGCACGCCTATGGCTGGAAAGCGGTGGCCGAGCACGTCGAATCGGCGGCGGAAGCGGACTTCCTCCGGCGGGAAGGCTGGGATGCGATGCAGGGCCATCACTTCGGCGCGCCGATGCCCGCGGACGAGATGGACGCCTGGCTGCACGCCCGCGAACGCTGAACAGGCGCGGCCCGGCGGACGCTTCCGCTCCGAGGGCGCGCTGGGGCAGACTCGCATCGACCCGCCTCGCGTCCGGCGACGGGTCGAACGCAGGCAAGCGACCGGACGCGGTGGCGAGGGGGAACCCGTGCGTCCGACCGATATCGCGAATCCCGACTACTTCCACAAGGTCGTCGACTGCCAGTGGGCCTGTCCGGCGCACACGCCGGTCCCCGAATACATCCGGCTGATCGCGGCGGGGCGCTATTCCGACGCCTACCTCGTGAACTGGAACAGCAACGTCTTCCCCGGGATCCTCGGGCGCACCTGCGACCGGCCGTGCGAGCCGGCGTGCCGGCGCGGGCGGGTGGAGGAGGGCAACGGCGAGAAACCGGAGCCCGTCGCCATCTGCCGGCTCAAGCGCGTCGCCGCCGACTTCAAGGACGACATCCGCGCGCGGCTGCCGAAGCCCGCGGAGCGGAAGAACGGCAAGCGCATCGCCTGCGTCGGCGCCGGGCCGTCGTCGCTCACCGTCGCGCGCGACCTCGTGCCGCTCGGCTATGAAGTGGTCGTGTTCGAGGCCGACGCGAAGGGCGGCGGCTTCATGCGCACGCAGGTGCCGCGCTTCCGGCTGCCGGAAGCGGTGATCGACGAGGAGGTGGGCTACATCCTCGACCTCGGCGTCGATTTCCGCGGCGGCGTGCGCATCGATTCGATGCGCGCGCTGATGGCGCAGGGGTTCGACGCGATCTACGTCGGCTCCGGCGCGCCGCGCG
>CAMPHE010000316.1 GCA_946885815.1 uncultured Arenimonas sp. | reverse complement strand
TGTCGGGCGGCATGAAGCGCCGGCTGATGATCGCCCGCGCGATGATGACGCGGCCACGGCTGCTGATCCTCGACGAACCGACGGCCGGCGTCGACATCGAGATCCGGCGCGGCATGTGGAAGACGCTGCGCGAGGTCAATGCCGCCGGCACGACGGTGATCCTGACGACGCATTACCTCGAGGAAGCGGAGAACCTGTGCCGCAACCTCGCGATCATCGATCGCGGTCGCATCATCGAGCAGGGCCCGATGAAGACGCTGCTGGCCAAGCTCGACGTCGAAGGCTTCCTGTTCGACATCGACGGCCGGCTGCCCGCGGCGCTGCCGGCGATCCCCGGCGCGACGCTCGTCGCCACCGACGACCACACGCTCGACCTGGAGATGCCGCGCGAAATGGACCTCAACCGCGTGTTCGCGGCCCTCGGCGACGCCGGCATCCGCGTGCGCTCGATGCGCACGAAGACCAACCGCCTCGAGGAACTGTTCGTGCGGATGACCGGGCAGGTGCAGGCATGAGCGCCACACCGAACCTCGTCGCCCTGCGCACGGTCGCGCGCCGCGAAGTCGCGCGCATCCTGCGCATCTGGGCGCAGACGCTGGTGCCGCCGGCGATCACGATGACGCTGTATTTCCTGATCTTCGGCAACCTGATCGGCAGCCGCATCGGCACGATGGACGGCATCAGCTACATGGACTTCATCGTCCCCGGCCTGGTGATGATGTCGGTGATCCAGAACGCGTACGGCAACATCTCGTCGAGCTTCTTCGGCGCGAAGTTCGGCCGCCACGTCGAGGAGCTGCTGGTGAGCCCGATGCCGAACTGGGTGATCCTCGGCGGCTACGTCGCCGGCGGCGTGCTGCGCGGCGTGATGGTCGGCGCGATCGTGCTGTGCATCGCGATGCTGTTCACGCGCGTGCAGATCCCGCATCCGCTGGTGACGCTCGCGACGGTGCTGCTCGGCGCGACGATCTTCTCGCTCGCCGGTTTCGTCAACGCGGTGTACGCGAAGAAGTTCGACGACATCGCGATCGTGCCGACGTTCATCCTGACGCCGCTCACCTATCTCGGCGGCGTGTTCTATTCGGTGACGCTGCTGCCGGCGTGGGCGGAAACGGCGACGCGCCTGAACCCGATCTTCTACATGGTGAACGCGTTCCGCTACGGGCTGCTCGGTACCAGCGACGTGCCCGTCGGCATCGCGTTCGGGCTGATGGCGTTCTTCGTCGTCGCGCTCGGCGCGCTGGGCCTGTGGCTGCTGAAGCGGGGCGTCGGACTGCGCAGCTGAGCCGCCCGGCCCCCGCTTGCGCGCACCCGGGCCGATGCCCAGAATCGCCCGAAGCCGCAGGGGTGCGGTTTCTTCCAGGGGAAATCCGATGAAGTCGCTGGTTCGCGCCGCCGTCGCGGCGCTGCTGTTGTCCGCGGGCGCCGCCGGCGCCCAGTCGTCCGAGGAGGAATTCCTCGCGGGCCTCGATTACCGCGACGGCGTGGTCGTGCTGCCGTCCGCCAAGGCCAGCCTGAACGTCACCGACGGCTTCCGCTTCCTCGACAAGGCCGATGCCCGCGCCGTGCTCGAGGACTACTGGGGCAATCCGGAAGACGATTCCGTGCTGGGCCTGCTGGTGCCGGACGCCGAGCCGCTCGGCAGCGAACACAGCTGGGCCGTCGTGCTCACCTACAGCGACGAAGGCTACGTGTCGGACGAGGACGCCGCCGAGATCGACTACGACGAACTGCTGGAGGAAATGCAGCAGCAGACGCTGGACTCGAACGAGTACCTCGCCGAACAGGGCTACCCGACCTCCGAGCTGATCGGCTGGGCCCAGGCGCCGCGCTACGACGCCACCCACAAGCGGCTGCACTGGGCGCAGCACATCCAGTTCGCCGGCAACGAAGGCGGCACGCTGAACTACGACATCCGCGTGCTCGGCCGCGAAGGTTTCCTGAGCATGAACGCGGTCGCCGACATCGACGACCTGGCGCGCGTCAACGCGGCGATGGACGACGTGCTGCAGATGGCGACCTTCAACCCCGGCCTCACCTATGCCGACTACCAGGAAGGCGACCGCACGGCGGCCTACGGGCTGGCGGCGCTGGTCGGCGGCGGCCTCGCGGCGAAAGCGGGCCTGTTCGCGAAACTCGGCCTGGTGCTCGCGAAGTTCTGGAAGCTGATCGCCATCGGGCTGTTCGGCGCCGCGGCGATCGGCAAGAAGTTCTTCGGCAAGAAGGACGCGGGCACCGTCGCCTGAACCGTGCCGCCCGGGGCTGCCCCTCAGCCCGGTAACCGGAAGAACGCGCGCGCGGTGGCCGTGGTCGCGGCCGCCGTAGTCTCGACCGGTTCGCCGCGGTCGCGCGCGAGTTCCTCGACGATGTGCGCGAGGTACATCGGCTCGTTGCGCCGGTGCGAGGGCAGCGGCCGCACCGTACGCGGCAACAGGTAGGGCGCGTCCGTTTCCACCATCAGCCGGTCGGCGGGAATGTCTTTCACGAACTCGCGCAGGTGTGCGCCGCGCCGCTCGTCGCAGAGCCAGCCGGTGATGCCGATATGCCAGCCGTGGTCGAGGCATTCGAAACACTCGGCCTTGGTGCCGGTGAAACAGTGCACGACCGCCGGCGCGATGCGGCCTTCGTACTGGCGCAGGATCGCGACGAAATCGGCGTGCGCATCGCGCTGGTGCAGGAACAGCGGCTTGCCGGTGTCGACCGCGATGTCGAGCTGGCGCTCGAACGCCCGGCGCTGCGCCGGGCGCGGCGAGAAATCGCGGAAGTAGTCCAGCCCGCATTCGCCGACCGCCACCACTTCCGGCCGCACGACCAGCGCGCGCATCTCGGCATCGGCCTCGGCGGTGTATTCGGCCGCGTGGTGCGGATGCACGCCGGCGGTCGCGTACAGCACGCCCGGGTGCGCGCGCGCGAGTTCGAGCGCCTTCGGCGAGCCCTCGCGGCTGGCGCCGGTGACGACCAGCTGCGCGACACCGGCCGCGCGTGCCCGCGCGAGCACCGCGTCGCGGTCGTGGTCGAAGGATTCGTGGGTGAGGTTGGCGCCGATGTCGA
>CAMPHE010000315.1 GCA_946885815.1 uncultured Arenimonas sp. | reverse complement strand
CGATGCACTCCGCTTCCGTCCCCCTGCTGACGCAGATGCTCACCGCGCTGTCCGGCGTGCTGAAGAAGGCCGAGGCGCACGCCGCCGCGCGCCGCATCGAGCCGTCGGTGCTGCTCGAATACCGCCTCGCGGCCGACATGTTCCCGCTGCGCCGGCAGGTGCAGATCGCCTGCGATTTCGCGAAGGGCACGGCCGGTCGCCTCGCCGGCGCCGAGCTGCCGTCATGGGCCGACGACGAGACCACGTTCGACGCGCTGCACGCGCGCATCGCGAAGACGGTCGACTTCATCGCGTCGCTCGATGCCGGCGCGTTCGCCGGCGCCGACGCGCGCGAGATCGTGCTGCGCCCGGGCACCGAGAAGGAGCAGCGCTTCGACGGCCGCGCCTACCTCGTGAACTACGCGATCCCGCAGTTCCTGTTCCACGTCACGACCGCGTACGCGATCCTGCGCCACGCCGGTGTCGACGTCGGCAAGAAGGACTTCATGGGCGTGCGCTGAGTCGCCCGCGATGGCGTTCACCCGCGCGATCACCCGCCTGCCCGGCGCCGGCTTCGCCGACGGCCTGACCCGCGTCGACCTCGGCCGCGCCGACGTCGACCTCGCGCTCGCGCAGCACGCCGCCTACCGCGACGCGCTGCGCGACTGCGGCCTCGACGTCACCGTGCTGCCGGCCGATCCCGCGCACCCCGACGGCACGTTCGTCGAGGACACCGCGATCATTGTGCCGGAGGGCGCGATCCTGACGATTCCCGGTGCGCCGGAGCGCCAGGGCGAAGTGCCGCCGATCGCCGCGGCGCTGCGCGCGCATTTCCCGGACCTCGCGCGGATCGAAGGCGACGGCCGCGTCGACGGCGGCGACATCTGCGAAGCCGGCCGCCACGTGTTCATCGGCCTCTCGCACCGCACGAACGCCGAAGGCGCGCGCCAGCTCGCGGCGTGGCTCGCGGGCCACGGCTACACGTCGGCCACCGTCGACATCCGCGCGATGGATTCGATCCTGCACCTGAAGAGCGGCCTGTCGTGCCTCGCCGGCGAGCGGCTGCTGCTGATCCCGGAACTCGCCGGCCACCCGGCGTTCGCGCACCACGACCGCCTCGTCATCGACGCCGACGAGGCCTACGCCGCGAACGCGGTGCAGGTGAACGACCGCGTGCTCGTCGCCGCCGGCCACCCGAAGCTCGTCGCCACGCTGCGCGCCCACGGCTACGCGCCGCTCGAACTCGACATGTCCGAATTCGCCAAACTCGACGGCGGCCTGAGCTGCCTGTCGCTGCGCTTCTGAAGATGAGAACAGCGATCACAACGGATCAAGCCGATCAAAGCCGATCAGGTCGCCCCGCCCTGGCAGCACTTTCGCCTTATCGGCCTTGATCCGCTTTGATCCGTTGTAAGAAAAACGCCCCGGCCAACGCCGGGGCGTTCCGGTCACGCGCGCCGTCCGTTACTGCGCAGGCGTGTTCGCCGCCTCGGCACGCGACGCGTCGCGCGCCGCGCGGAAGGCATTGCCCTCGACGTAGTTCGGCCACGCGTCGCCGCCCGCGAGTTCGCGGCCGACGCCGTACAGCGCCTGCAGGTCTTCGACGACGCCGCGCAGGTCCCACGCCGCGTCGAACTCGTCGGCGGCCTTGTGGTAGCGCACGTTCGTGTAGTCGCCCTGCACCTCGCGGCCGAACGTCGCGCCCTTCTCGCGATGGTCGATGCCGCCCTTCGCGTAGAGCGCCGGCACGCCGTACTTCGCGAAGCTGAAGTGGTCGGAGCGGAAGAAGTAGCCCTTCTCGACGCCGTCCTCCTCCACCAGCACGCGGCCCTGCTTCTCCGCGATCGGCCGCAGCACGTCGTCCAGCTCGCTGTTGCCGAGCCCGATCACGACGAAGTCCTTCGTCGGGCCGACCACCGACATCGCGTCGAGGTTCACCACCGCCACGGTGTCCTTCAGCGGGATCACCGGATTGGCCGCGTAGTACTTCGAGCCGAGCAGGCCCGATTCCTCCAGCGTCACCATCAGGAACACGATGCTGCGCGCCGGCTTCGGCTCCTGCACCGTGAACGCCTCGGCGATCTCCAGCACGCCGGCGACGCCGGTCGCGTTGTCGATCGCGCCGTTGTAGATGTGGTCCTCGGCCTCGGTCGTCGCCGCGTCGCCGTCGGCATGGTCGCCGCCGCCGTGCGCCGCGCTGTGGTCACCGAGATGGTCCCAGTGCGCGGTGTAGACGATCGCCTCGTCCGGGCGCTCGGTGCCCGGCAGCTTCGCGAGGATGTTGCGCGAACTCTTCTCGGAGATCGTGCTCTTCAGCGTCGCGCTGAACGTCGCATCGCCGAGGTCGACCGCGGTGAAGCCCTTCTTCCCGGCGGCGTCGCGCAGCGCGGCGAAATCCTGGCCGGCGGCGGCGAACAGCTTCGTCGCGTAGTCGGCGCTGATCCAGCCCTGCAGCGGCAGCCGCGGTTCCGGATCGGCGCTCGCCGGCAGGTCGAACTGCGCGCCCGACCACGAGTTCTTGACCACGTCCCAGCCGTACCCGGCGCCGGCGTCGTCGTGGACGATCAGTGCCGCGGCGGCGCCCTGGCGCGCGGCCTCCTCGTACTTGTAGGTCCAGCGGCCGTAGTACGTCATCTTCTTGCCGTCGAACAGCGACGCGTCGCCGGCGTGGAAGCCCGGGTCGTTGACCAGGATCACCACCGTCTTGCCCTTGACGTCGAGCCCGGCGTAATCGTTCCAGCCGGCTTCCGGCGCGACCACGCCGTAACCGACGAACACCAGCTCGCTGTCGTCCACGGCGACGTCGGCTTTCGCGGTGCGCGTGCCGAACACCGTGTCGGTGCCGAACGCGAGCGTCTCTTCCGTGCCGCCGACCGTGATCGACGCGCTCGACGCGGACTCGTCGGCGGTGGTCTCCACCATCGCCACGTCCTGGAACCAGCTGTCGCCATTGCCCGGCTGCAGCCCGAGGCGCTGGAACTGCGCGACGAGGTAATCGGCGGTCTTCTGCTCGCCGTCGGTGCCGGGCGCGCGCCCGCCGAATTCATCGGACGCCAGCACCTTCACGTGCTGGCGTC
>CAMPHE010000314.1 GCA_946885815.1 uncultured Arenimonas sp. | reverse complement strand
GTGCTGATGTCGGAAGTGGCGAGCAACACGGCGACGGCGGTGCTGCTGATGCCGATCCTCGCCGCGACCGGCGTCGCGGTCGGCGTCGACCCGGCGCTGTTCATGTTCCCGGCGGTGCTCGCGGCCAGCGTCGGCTTCATGCTGCCGGTGGCGACGGCACCGAATGCGATCGCCTACGGCTCGGGCGAAGTCACCGCGCACGACATGCTGCGCGAAGGCGCGGTGCTCGACCTGGTCGGCGTGGGCGTGCTGTGCGTCGTGTGCTACGTCGCGTTCGGGTAGGCGCGTCCCGGCCCGCTATTTCCTTTTCGGCAGGTAGAGATCGGTGATCGAGCCTTCCTGGATCTCCGCGGCCATGCCGACCGACTCGCTCAGCGTCGGGTGCGGGTGGATCGTGTGGCCGATGTCGGCCGCCTCGCAGCCCATCTCGATCGCGAGCGCGATCTCGGAAACCAGGTCGCCGGCGTGCACGCCGACGATGCCGCCGCCGATCACGCGGTCGGTATGCTCGTCGAAGATCAGCTTGGTGAAGCCTTCGGTGCGGCCGATGCCGACGGCGCGGCCCGACGCGGCCCACGGGAATTTCGCGACCCCGATCGCGAGCCCCTTCGCCTTCGCTTCGGTCTCGGTGACGCCGACCCACGCGATCTCCGGGTCGGTGTAGGCGACCGACGGAATCACGCGGGCGACCCACTCCTTCTTCGCCCCGTGCGCCACTTCGGCGGCGAGCTTGCCCTCGTGCGTCGCCTTGTGCGCGAGCATCGGCTGGCCGACGAGGTCGCCGATCGCGAAGATGTGCGGCACGTTCGTGCGCATCTGCCGGTCGACGGCGATGAAACCGCGGTCGCTCACCGCGACGCCGGCCTTGTCGGCGCCGATCTTGCCGCCGTTCGGGCTGCGGCCGACCGAGACCAGCGCGCGGTCGTACTTCGTTTCCTTCGGCGCCGACTCGCCCTCGAACGCGGCGTGCAGTCCGTCCTTCTTCGCGTCGACCTTCGCGACCTTGCAACCGAGGTGCACGGCGACGCCGCGCTTCTTCAGCAGGTCGGCGAGCGGCTTCACCAGGTCCGCATCGGCGCCCGGCATCAGCTGCGGCATGAACTCGACGACGGTGACCGCACTGCCGAGCGCGGAATACACGCACGCCATCTCGAGGCCGATGATGCCGCCACCGACGACGAGCAGCTTCTTCGGAATGTCGGCGAGCATCAGCGCGTCGGTCGAGTCCATCACGCGCGCGTCGTCCCACGGGAACGCCGGCAGCTTCACCGGCTGCGAGCCGGCGGCGATGATCGCGTGGCGGAAACGGATCAGCGTGACCTTGCCGTCGGCGTCAGTCGCTTCCAGTTCGTGGGGCGACACGAACGCGCCGGCGCCGGTGACGGTGCGCACCTTGCGCTGCTTCGCCATGCCGGCCAGGCCCTTCACCATCTGGCCGACGACCTTGTCCTTGTGCGCGCGCAGCTTGCCGAGATCGATCTCCGGCTCGCCGAACGTGATGCCGAAGTCGGCGGCGTGCTTCGCTTCCACGAGCACTTCGGCGGCGTGCAGCAGCGCCTTCGACGGGATGCAGCCGACGTTGAGACACACCCCGCCGAGATTCACGTAGCGCTCGACCAGCACGGTGTCCATGCCGAGGTCGGCGCTGCGGAACGCGGCCGTGTAGCCACCCGGGCCGGCGCCGAGCACGAGCATGTCGCATTCGAGGTCGGCCGCGCGGCCGGTGGACTTCACCGGCGACGGCGCACCCGCGGGAGCGGCTTCAGCCGCGAAGCCTTCTGCTTTTTCCGCAGGTGCGGCTTCGGCCGCCTTCTTCCGGTCTTTCGAAGCGTTCGCGTCTGAAGGCGCTCCTGCCGGCGATGACGGAGCATCGGCTTCGACCTCGGCGATCACGTCGCCGGCCGACACCGTGTCGCCGAGCTTCACCTTCAGCGCGGTGATCTTTCCGGCCGCACTCGCGGGCACTTCCATCGTCGCCTTGTCCGATTCGAGCGTGACCAGGCCCTGGTCCTTCTTCACCACGTCGCCGACGGCGACCAGCAGCTCGATCACCGGCACGTCGCTGTCGGAGCCGAGGTCGGGAACCTTGAGTTCGATCGTCGCCATCGCCGGCCCCGTCAGAGCAGCAGCCGGCGCAGGTCGCCCAGCACCTGCGCCAGATACGCGGTGAAGCGTGCGGCGGCGGCGCCGTCGATCACGCGGTGGTCGTAGCTCAGGCTCAGCGGCAGCATCAGCCGCGCGTCGAAATCCTCGCCGTTCCACACGGGCGTCATCGCGCTGCGCGAGACGCCGAGGATGGCCACTTCCGGCGCGTTGATGATCGGCGTGAACGCACTGCCGCCGATGCCGCCGAGCGAGCTGATCGAGAAGCAGCCGCCCTGCATGTCGGCGCCCGACAGCTTCTTCTCGCGCGCCTTGCCGCTGATCCCGGCGAGCTCGGTCGCCAGTTCCAGCAGGCCCTTGCGGTCGGCGTCGCGGATCACCGGCACGACCAGACCGTCGGGCGTGTCGACGGCGATGCCGATGTGGAAGTACTGCTTGAGCACCAGGTTCTCGCCGTCGAGCGACGCGTTGAACGCCGGGTATTTCTTCAGCGCCGCGACCACCGCCTTGATCAGGAACACCAGCGGCGTGACCTTGACGTCCTTGTTCTCCTCGCCCAGGCGCTTGCGGAACGCTTCCATCTCGGTGATGTCGGCGTGGTCGTGGTGCGTGACGTGCGGGATCATCGCCCAGTTGCGCGCGAGGTTGGCGCCGCTGAGTTTCTGTATCCGCGTCAGCGGCTTCGATTCGACGGGGCCGAATTTCGCGAAGTCGACCTTCGGCCACGGGATCAGGTCGAGCCCGCCGCCGCCCGCCGCGCGCGCGGCGCCGCCACCGGCGAGCGCCTGCTTCACGAACGCCTGCACGTCCTCCTTCGAAATGCGGCCGGCGCGCGCGCTGCCGGTGACCTGCGCCAGGTCGACGCCGAGTTCGCGCGCGAACAGGCGCACGGCGGGGCTGGCATGGGGCACCTTGCCCGGCATCACCGCGTCGGCGTCGAACGCGACAGGCGGCGTGCCGGTG
>CAMPHE010000313.1 GCA_946885815.1 uncultured Arenimonas sp. | reverse complement strand
CACCAGCCGCGACAGCTACGTCGGCAACCTGATGGCCGCCAACGAGTTCAACTACAAGTGGAACCTCGCCAAGATCGGCCAGCCGGTGGACAAGACCGAGTGGTCGATGAGCCCGCAGACGGTGAACGCGTACTACAACCCGCTGGCCAACGAGATCGTGTTCCCGGCCGCGATCCTGCAGCCGCCGTTCTTCGATCCCGAGGCCGACGACGCGCTGAACTACGGCGGCATCGGCGCCGTGATCGGCCACGAGATGATCCACGGCTACGACGACCAGGGCTCGCGCTTCGACGCGAAGGGCAAGTTCGAGAACTGGTGGAGCGACAAGGACAAGGAAGGCTTCGGTGCGCGCACCGACCAGCTGGTCGGCCAGTTCGACGGCTATCGCTCGATCGAGGACCTGCCGGTCGACGGCACGCTGACGCTCGGCGAGAACATCGCCGACCTCGGCGGCCTCGCGATCGCCTACGACGCCCTGCAGCGCGAGCTGGAGAACAAGCGCGTCGGCGAGATCGACGGCTACACGCCGGACCAGCGCTTCTTCCTGAACTGGGCGACCGTCTGGCGCCGCGGCTTCAAGGACGAGGAGCTCAAGGTGCGCCTGAAGACCGACCCCCACGCGCCGGCGAACTTCCGCGCGATCGGCGCGCCGTCGAACCTGCCGGCCTTCGCCGCCGCGTTCGGCTGCAAGGAAGGCGACGCGATGGTGCGCACCGGCGACGATCACATCGTCATCTGGTGAACGGCCACCCCACCCGGTAGGAGCGGCTTCAGCCGCGACCATCGGTCGACACGAACGGCCCGGGATTCCCGGGCCGTTTTTTTTCGCGGCTGAAGCCGCTCCTACACGCCGTTGTCGCGGTGATTGCGGGCGGCCGGGATAGAATCCCCGCGATGAATCCCTTCGCACCCGGCCAGCGCTGGTTCTCCAGCGCCGAACCCGAACTGGGGCTCGGCACCGTGATGCGGCTGGCGGGACGCCAGGTGCAGATCGTCTTCACCGGCAGCGGCGTGGTGCGGATGTACGCCCTCGGCTCGGCGCCGCTGCTGCGCGCGGTGTTCCGCGCCGGCGAGCGCGTGCGGATCGGGGGCGAGGACAAGACCGTGCAGCGCGCCGAGCTGCAGGGCGAACTGATCGTCTACCACTGCGGCGACGCCGCGCATCCGGAAGGCGAACTCGACGCCGAACAGCCGGTGTCGCAGGCCGATTCCCGGCTGCTGTCGGGCCGCGTCGACCGCAACGACCAGTTCGAGTTCCGGCGCGAGGTGCTGCAGCGGCAGGCCGACGCGCGCGCGCACCCGGGCTGGGGCGTGCTCGGCGCGCGGATCGAACTGATCCCGCACCAGCTGCGCGTCGCGGCGATGGCCGCGCGCCGGCGTCCGCCGCGCCTGCTGCTCGCCGACGAGGTCGGCCTCGGCAAGACGATCGAGGCGTGCCTGGTCACCGCGCAGCAGCTCGCCAGCGGGCGCGCCCGCCGCGTGCTGGTGCTGGTGCCGGAGAGCCTCGTCAACCAGTGGTTCGTCGAACTGCTGCGTCGCTTCAACCTCGCGTTCGCGATCTACGACGAGGAGCGCTGCGAGGCGATCGAGCAAGGCTCACCCAGCTCCAATGTGTTCGACGACGAGCAGTGCGTCATCGCCTCGGTCGACTGGCTCGCCTCGCACGAGCGGCGCGCGAAGCAGGTGCTCGACGCCGGCTGGGACCTGCTGCTCGTCGACGAAGCGCACCACCTCGTCTGGACGCCCGAATTCGCGAGCCCCGGCTATGCGCTGGTCGAAGCGCTGTCGCTGCGCACGCCGGGCCTGCTGCTGCTCACGGCGACGCCGGAACAGCTCGGCCTCGCCGGCCATTTCGCGCGGCTGCGGCTGCTCGATCCGGCGCGTTACACCGACCTCGACGCGTTCCGCGAAGAATCGCGGGGCTATGTCGCGCTGTCCGGGCTGGCCGCGCGGCTCGCCGGTGGCGAGCCGCTCACCACCGGCGACGCGCAGGCGCTGGCGACGCTGTTCGCCGGCGAAGAAGAGGCGATGGGCCAGCGCCTGCTGAAGATCGCCGGCGGCGATGCCGGCGAACGCGAAGCGCTGCTCGCGGACCTCGTCGACCGCCACGGCACGGGTCGCGTGATGGTGCGCAATCGACGCGCGGTCGGCGACGAGGACGCGGGTGATGCGCTGACCAGCGCGGTCGGCGGCTTCCCGCGGCGCATCGCGCACGTCGAACTGCTGCCGGCGACCGACGACCTGACGCTCGAAGGCGGCTTGCGCGCCGAGTTCGCGCACGACGTCGGCGAAACCGACGACGAGCCCGAGCACGATTTCGCGAAGGACCCCCGCACCGACTGGCTGCTGCGCACGCTCGACGCGATCGCGCCGGCGAAGGCGCTGCTGCTGTGCCGTTCGCGCGCGAAGGTGCAGGCGCTGGAGGAAGCGCTGCGGCTGCGCAGCGGGCTGCCCGTGGCACGCTTCCACGAGGACATGAACCTGCTGCAGCGCGACCGCAACGCCGCGTTCTTCGCCGATCCCGACGGCGCGCGGCTGCTGATCGCGAGCGAGATCGGCGCCGAAGGCCGCAATTTCCAGTTCGCGCAGCACCTGATCCTGTGGGACCTGCCGCTGCATCCGGACATGCTGGAGCAGCGGATCGGCCGCCTCGACCGCATCGGCCAGCGCGGCGACGTCCACATCCATACCGCCGCGGTGGCCGGCAGCGCGCAGCAGGTGTTGCTGCGCTGGGTGCACGAAGGCCTCGATGCGTTCAGCGGCGCGCTCGCCGATGGCCGCGAACTGCTGCGCGCCTTCGCGGCCGAGCTGCTGCAGCTCGCCGACCAGGACGCCGACGCGCGCGAACCGGCGCTCGACGAACTGCTGGCGCGCACGCGCACGAAACATGCCGAGCTCGCGCGCATCATCGCCGAGGGCCGGGACCGCCTGCTGGAATTCGGCAGCCGCCGCGGCGGCGGCGACGAGCTGCGACACGCGCTGGCCGCGGACGATGCGCAGGCCGCGATGGACGACTATCCGCTGCGCCTGCTGGAGGCCTTCGGCGTGCACCACGAGGCGCTCGGT
>CAMPHE010000312.1 GCA_946885815.1 uncultured Arenimonas sp. | reverse complement strand
CTCACGATCAGCACGATGCCGACTGCCTCGGCGAGCACGCGCACGAACTCCGCGACCGAACTGCGCACCGCGGCCGGCTGGTCCGACACCTTCTTCAGCGTCATGCCGACCGGCAGCGTCTGCTGCAACCGCGCGAACTCCGCGTCGAGCCGGTCGCCGAGGCGCAGGATGTCGCCGCCTTCGCGCATCGACACCGCGATGCCGATGGCGTTCTCGCCCATGAACCGCATCCGCGGCGCCGCCGGGTCGGCGAACCCGCGCCGGATCTCGGCGACGTCGCGCAGCCGGAACGTGCGGTCCCCGACCCGCACCGGGAAGTCGCCGACCTGCTCGACGCTGTCGAACTGCCCCGACACGCGCAGCTGCACGCGGTCGGTGGTCGTTTCGAAGAAACTCGCCGGCGCCACCGCGTTCTGCTGGTCGATCGCCTGCTGCACGAGCTGCAGCGGCACGCCTAGCGTCGCCAGCTTCGTGTTGCTCAGTTCGATCCAGATCTTCTCGTCCTGCAGCCCGACGAGCTCGATCTTGCCGACGTCCGGCAGCCGCAGCAGTTCCAGCTCCAGCCGCTCGGCGTAGTCCTTCAGCGTCGCGTAGTCGAAGCCGTCGCCCGACAGCGCGTAGATGTTGCCGAAGGTGTCGCCGAACTCGTCGTTGAAGAACGGGCCGATCACGCCCTGCGGCAGCGTGTGGCGCACGTCGCCGACCTTCTTGCGCACGTCGTACCACAGCTGCGGCAGTTCGCTGCTGCGCATCGAGTCGCGCGACATCAGCATCACCAGCGATTCGCCGGGACGCGAATACGACCGCACGAATTCGTAGCGGCCGGTCTCCATCACTTCCTTCTCGATCCGGTCGGTGACCTGCCGCGCCACTTCCTCGGCGGTGGCGCCGGGCCACAGCGTCCGCACGACCATGATCTTGAAGGTGAACGGCGGATCCTCGGACTGGCCGAGCCGCTGGTAGCCGAAGACGCCGACGATCGCGAGCACGACCATCGCGTACAGCACCAGCGCGCGGTTGCGCAGCGCCCATTCCGACAGGTTGAAGGCGGACGACATCGCGGGGCCTCAGCGCGCGTCGGCGGCGGCGGCCACCGGCGCGCGCGGCGCCAGCACGACCGCGCGGTTGTCGCGGTCGATCGGCCGGATCTTCTGGCCCTCCTGCAGCAGGTGCACGCCGGCGGCGACGATCCATTCGCCGGCTTCCAGACCGGAGATCACCGGCACCGTCGCTTCGCCGAAGGCACCGGCATGGACCGGCCGCAGGTGCACGGTCGCCGTCGCCGCGTCCACGACCCACACCGCCGTCTCACCGTCGGCACCGTGCACCGCCGACAACGGCACCGACAGCGTGCTGCCGGCGGCCTCCAGGGCGTACACGCGCGCGCTCTGCCCGAGTTCGCCACGGCTGGCGCCGGCATCGAACGCGACGCGCGCGGCATACGTGCGTGCCTGCGGATCGGCGGCGGGCGCGATCTCGCGCACCGTCGCCGGCAGCCGCACGCCCGGCTCCGACCACAGTTCGACCGCCAGCGCGCGACCGGGCGCGAATTCGGCGGCACGTCGCTCGGGAATGGCGATCGCGACTTCGCGCTCGCCGTCCTGCGCCAGCACGAACACCGGCTGCCCCGCCTGCACCACCTGGCCGGCTTCGGCCAGCCGCTGCGCGATGACGCCGTCGGCCGGCGCGAGCAGCCGCGCATACGCGGCCTGGTTGCCGGACGCCGACACCTGCGCCTTCGCCTGCCGCACCCGGGCCTGCGCCGCGTCGCGCTGGGCGACGCGCGTGTCGTACAGCGAGCGGCTCACGAGCTGGCGCTCGAACAGGCTGCGGTGACGTTCCAGCTCGGCTTCGGCCAGCGCGAGATCGGCCTTCGCCGATTCGAGCTGCGCGCGGGCGCCTTCGAGCGCGAGGGCGACGTCGGCCGCGTCGAGTCGTGCGAGCGGATCGCCCTTTTTCACGCGTGCGCCGACGTCGACGAACCGTTCGGCGAGCTTGCCGCCGATCCGGAACCCGAGCACGGGCTCGTGCCGGGCGCGGACCTCGCCGGCGAACGCCGTCGCGGTGCCGCCGCCGGCGAGCGGCTGCACGACCATCGCCGGGCGGGCGGGCGCTTCCGCTTCGGGAACCCCGCCGCAGCCGGCCAGGACGACCAGGGCGACGAACAGGAGGGAGGGCGTGCGGACGTTCATCGGCGGGTCGGCATTTATTGGACTGGCGGGTATACTATCGCCACGAAACCCACCGGTTCAATATCTTTCACGATGACGAGCGCTGCCCCCTCCCGCCCGCCGAACCCGCCGGGACGCCCCAAGGACCCCGGAAAGCGGGCCGCGATCCTGGATGCGGCCAAAGCCCTGTTCCCGGTGCGAGGCTACGAAGGCACGAGCATGGACTCGATCGCCCGGGCGGCCGGCGTATCGAAGCTGACGGTGTACAGCCACTTCGCGGACAAGGAGACGCTGTTCGTCGAGGCGGTGCGCGCGAGCTGCGAAGACCTGATGCCGGCCGACCTGTTCGTCGCGCGTTTCGAAGGCCCGGTCCGCGGCCAGCTCGAGCGCATCGGCCACGCGTTCTTCCGGCTGGTGACCAGCGCGGAGGCGATCGCGATCCACCGGACGATGTGCGCGCAGACGGTCTGCGGCTCCAGCCTGCCGAAACTGTTCTGGGACGCGGGGCCGCGCCGCACGATCGACGCGCTGGCGTCGTTCCTGCGCGTCGAACGCGACGCCGGCAAGCTCGACCTGCCCGACCCCGCGCTGGCCGCCTCGCAGTTCTTCTGCCTGCTGAAAGGCGAAGCGCATGCACGCATGGTGTGCGGCTGCCCCGAGCCGCTGGCGCCGGCCGACGTGCAGCGACATGTCGCCGCCACCGTCGACCTGTTCCTGCGCGCCTACGGCCCGGACCGGCGATGACGCCTGAACGGGCGCGGACCGGTAAGTGTGCGAGTGACGTATGGCACTACAGAGCCCCGTCGTGCCGCCGGCATCCTGCGCCCGCATCGTTCGTGCCTTCCTCCGGATGCGGCGCGCGGCGTAGAATCCTCACCCTTGCGATTCAAGGACTTGGCTGTCATGCCGATTGATTTCCAGCAGGCCCGT
>CAMPHE010000311.1 GCA_946885815.1 uncultured Arenimonas sp. | reverse complement strand
TCGCCGTCCAGCGCGACGTCCGCGTGCTCGCCGTTGGGAAACGTCAACTGCATCCGGGTTCCTCCGCGGGGCAATCTAGCATGGGGCCTGCGCCGCGCACCTTGGTCGATACGCCAAAGCGACGCAGAATAGGCCGACACAGGAGCCCGCCCATGCCCGACATCGACATCCGCCGCTACCACACCCGGACGCTGAAGGATGCGCGCGCGGCGATCGAACGTGTCGCCGAACACCTCGCCGGCAAGTTCGACGTCGCGTGGGGTTGGGACGGGAACACGATGCGGTTCTCGCGCAGCGGCGTCGACGGCCACATCAAGGTGTCGGCGAAGGAAGTGCACGTGACCGCGACGCTCGGCTTCCTGCTGATGGCGATCCGCGGACCGATCGAGCGCGAGATACACCAGTACCTCGACCGCGAATTCACCTGAATCCGGGGAACGGGTCGGGGTCGCCGGCGAACAGCCGACGCGAGGCTTCGCGCTCGCGCGCGACGATCGCGTCGAGGAAATCGTCGGCGCCGTCGAGTTCGGCGAACGCCGTGAACCCGCGCTCCAGGAACCCCTGCAGTTCGGACAGGCCGGCGGCACGGGCGGGCAATCGCGACGCGCGCAGCAGCCGGAACACGCCATGCCGGTGCACGGCCGCGTCGAGCATCCGCCCGACGCGGTCGATCAGGTCGATCTGGTGTCGCCGCAGCCGCGCCCGGCCGACCTGGCGATACGCGCGTCCGTAGTCGGCGAGCGTGATCGCCGCGGACGGCCGTGGCCGCGCCGCGAGCGCTTCGGCCATCCGCAGATCGAAGGCGTGGCTGAGCACCGCGAGTTCGATCGCGTCCGCCGCGGTCGCCAGCAGCGATTCGGGCAGCAGCCGCGACATCAGGGGCATGATCCGCGCGACGTCCCGGTCGCGACCGGAGAAGTCGCGGTCGCCGTACAGGTCGCTGAGGAAGAACGCGGCCGCGGGCCGTGTGCGCGGCACCGCGAGGAAATCCGCGAACGAGGCCTCCAGGCGCCGCGCCTGCCACGCGCGCAGTGGCGCCAGCGTCGGAAGCCGGTTGCGCGGTTCGATCGCCGGGTCGCTCACGCGCTGCTGCCATTCGAGCCGCGTGGCGATCCGGCGACGCAGGGCCGGCGTGCTCAACTGGGCACGCGGCCGTGACGGCCGCGAGCGGTTTCGGAATTCATCACACCTTCCACGCCATGGCACCGGGCTACAATCGCCCGCCCTCCAGGAGACGATCCCCAGCATGCTGGTTCTGCAGCCCGCGCGGAAGCGCCGACCTCCCCGCCGGGCGCGCATCGGTCTGGCGATCGCCGGCGGCGGCCCGATCGGCGGCATGTACGAGCTGGGTGCACTGCGCGCGCTGGACGTGGCGATCGAAGGTCTCGACCTGACGCGCCTCGACGCGTACGTCGGCGTCAGCTCCGGCGCGTTCCTCGCCGCCGGGCTCGCCAACCGGATCGGCACCGCCGAGATGTGCCGCATCTTCATCACGGGCGACAGCGGCGACGTGCGCTTCCGGCCGCAGATGTTCCTGCAGCCGGCATTCGTGGAGTACTTCCGGCGCGCGGCCGCCGTGCCGCGTCTCGCGTTCGACTGGTGGAAGGACCTGCTGACCGACCCGGGCGGCAGCCATCTGGGCGAGCGGGTGTCGCGCTTCGGGGGCGTGATCCCGACGGGCCTGTTCGACAACCGCGGCATCGAGACATTCCTGCGGCGCGTCTTCACGGTGCGCGGGCGCACCAACGATTTCCGGGAACTGGGCGCGAAGCTGCACGTCGTCGCGGTCGATCTCGACAGCGGCGAAGCGGTGCTTTTCGGCGGCCCGGGCTGGGACGACGTGCCGATCTCGCTCGCCGTGCAGGCCAGTTCGGCCCTGCCCGGCCTGTACCCGCCGGTGGACATCCGCGGCCACCACTTCGTCGACGGCGCCCTGCGCCGCACGATGCATGCGTCGGTGGTGCTCGAGCACGGCATCGACCTGATGCTCGGCATCAACCCCTTCGTGCCGTTCAACGCCAGCCGCGGCGGCCGTCCGCCCGAAGGCCTCGACAAGCTCGCCGAGGGCGGTCTGCCGGTGGTCCTGTCGCAGACGTTCCGCACGCTGCTGCAGTCGCGCGTGCAGGTCGGGCTGGACAAGTACGCGCAGAAATACCCCGACACCGACCAGGTCGTCTTCGAACCGGACGAGGACGACGGCGAAATGTTCTTCACCAATGTCTTCGGCTATTCGTCCCGCCATCGCGTCTGCGAGCACGCGTTCCGCTCGACGCTGGCCGACCTGCGCGCACGCCGCGACGAACTGGCCCCGATGCTGGCCTCCCATGGCCTGTCACTGCGCGATGCGGTGCTCGACGATGCGGACGCTTCGATCCTCGACGGGGTCGGCCCGGCCGCGCGCATGACCGACACCACCGCGAGATTGCGCCGTTCGCTGGACGACGTCGACGCGCTGGTGCGCACGCGCCGCGCGCGCGGCCGGACCTCCGCCCCGCGGCGTCGCTGAGCCGGCGTTGGTGTGAATGCTCTAGACCGCGGGCGCATTTTGGCGCACGAGTGACCCCCTCGAACCGGAGACCCGAACCATGGCGAAACTGAAGAAGAGCGTCCGCGCGAAGTCCGCGGCCGGCAAGTCGTCCGCCCCCGACCTGCAGGCGAAGGCCGAGCAGATGTCGCGCTCGATCGTCGATTCGGCGCAGCAGATCTGGATGGCCGGCATGGGTGCGTTCAATCGCGCGCAGGGCGAGGGCTCGAAGCTGTTCGAGGCGCTGGTGCGCGAGGGGATGTCGATCGAGCACAGCACGCGCCGCATGGCGAACGGCCGCGTCGATGCCGTGCGCGACGCGGTCGAGGACCGGGTCGGCGTCGTCCGCGAGCGTGCGGTGGACACGTGGGACCGCCTCGAGAAGGTGTTCGAGGACCGGGTGCAGCGCGCGCTGAACCGGCTCGGGGTTCCGGCCCGCGAGGACCTGACCGAACTGAACGGGCGCGTGGAAGAACTGAACGCGCAGCTGCGTCGTCTCTCCGGCGGCAAGCCGGCGCGGGCCACGGCGAAGCCGGCGGCCGCGGTGCGAACCCGCGTGCCGGCGCGCAAGGCCAAGGC
>CAMPHE010000310.1 GCA_946885815.1 uncultured Arenimonas sp. | reverse complement strand
GGGCGGCCGCGGACTGATCGCCGACGCCCTCGCGGGCCGGGGCGCCGCCGTGCACCGCGCCGACGTCTATCGGCGCGATCGCGTGCGGCCACGCGCCGACCGCCTCGGCCAGCTGGCGATGCTGCCGCCGAGCAGCGCGCTCCTCGTCAGCAGCGGGGAAGCGTTCGAAGCGCTGTGGGCCGAACTGGCCGAAGGCCCGCGCGCACTGCTGCGCGGTCGCCCGGTCGTGGCCAGCAGCCCGCGGCTCGCGGTCCTGCTCGCCGCGGCCGGGTTCGCGACCATCGTCAGCGCCGATTCCACCGTGCCGGCGCGCATGCTGGCGGCGCTCGCCGCCGATGTGGCCGCGGGACGCTTCCGGTAGCATTGCAGGCGTTTTCCAGCTTTCCCCCGGCCGTGGACACGACGCTCGACGATTCCCACGATCTCCCGCCCCGCGATCGCCGTTCCGGCGCCGCGCGATGGCTGTGGCTGCTGGTGCTGATCGCGGTCGCGGCCGCGGCCGGCGCGTGGTGGTGGCGCGAGAGGCCGCGGGCCGACGAAGGCCCCGACCTGAGCCCCGAAGCGCTCGACACGCGTCTGCTCGATGCCGAGCAGGCCGTGGTCGCGCTGCGCCGCACGCAGGGCAACCTGGAACAGAAGCTCGCCGACACGACCGCGCGCACCGGCCTGCTGCGCGACGAGGTGCTCGGCGTCGGCCAGCGCGCGGCGATCCTGGAGGACAGCCTGCGCGAGCTGTCGACGCAGGCCACCGAGGGTCGGGAATCGCTGCGCCTCGACGAAGTGGAGATGCTGCTCGGCCTCGCGCAGTCGCGGCTCGACGTGGCCGGCGACCTCGGCGGCGCGATCCGCGCGACGGCGATGGCGCGCGAGGCGCTGACGCCGCTCACCGATCCGGAATACATCAGCCTGCGACAGACGATCGGCCAGGAGCTGTCGGCGCTGCGCGCGCTGCCGGCCGATCCGCGCGTGGTCGCCGGGGGTGAGCTCGACGCGCTGCAGGCGACGCTGCCGCGGCTGTCGGCGCGCGCCCCGGGCGAGCTGCCGACGCCCACGACCACGACCGCCACCGGCTGGCAGCGCCTGCTCGACGCGGTGGTGCAGGTGCGCCCGAGCGGCGCGCAGGACCTCGTGTCGCCGGCCGACCGCGCGACCGCCGAAGCCGCGCTGGGACTGGAACTGGCGCTGGCCCGACTGGCGCTCGAACGTCGCGACGAGGACGGCTTCCGGGCCGCGCTGAAACGCATCGACGCGTGGCTGGCGCGGCTCTACGCCGCCGACGCGACGCTCGCCGGCCTGCGGGAGCGGCTGGATGCGCTGTCGACGCTGGCGTTGCGGCCCGAGCGACCGACCGGCGGCGCGGCGCTGCAGCAGCTGCGCGACCTGCGCCGGCAGCTCGGCACACGGCCGTGAACCTCTACCGCAGCCTCGTCTGGTGGCTGGCGCTGGCGGTGCTCGGCGCGCTGGCGTGGACGTGGTTCGCGGAGGACATGGGCGACGTCGTCATCCGCTTCCGCGGCTGGACCGTGACGACGACGCTCGCGTACCTGCTGATCGGCTGGGCGCTGCTGTGGTTCGCGCTGTGGGGACTGTGGTGGCTGCTGCGGTTGCCGCTCCGCGCGTGGCGCCGGCGGGCGCGGCAGCTCGCGCGCAATCGCCTCGTGAGCGCGTTCGAGGCGTTCCACCAGGGACGCTGGCCGCGCGCGGGTTCGCTCGCCGCGAAGGCGGCCGAAGATCCGGCGCTGCGCACACCGGCGCTGCTGCTGGCACGGCGCGCCGCGAGCGCGGCCGGCGATGTCGAAGCGGGTGCGCGCCACCAGGCGGCGCTGCTCGCGCACGATCCGGCCACCGCGTCGCTGGAAACCGCGGCGATCGCGATCGACGCCGGACGCCACGACGACGCGCTGGCGGCGCTGGCCGCGGCCGGCACGCCGCCGCCCCCGCGCGCGCTGCTGCTGCAGGCGCGTGCGCTCGCCGCCACCGGCCATGCGCACGACGCGCTGCCGGCGCTCAACACGCTGCGCCGCGAGCAGGCGCTGCCGGCCGATGCGCTGGCCGCGCTCGAACGCGAACTGGTCGCCGCCTCGCTGGCGCAGGCGCCGCAGGCCGACGTGCTGCGACAGCGATGGCTGGCGCAGCCGCAGCGGCTGCAGCACGACGCGGGCATCGCCGCCGCATACGCGTCGCGCGCGGCGGCGCTGGGACTCGAGGACGACGCGGGGCGTGTCGTCGCCGACGCGCTCGACGCGCACTGGGACGAGCCGCTCGCCGCGCTCGTCGGCACGCTGCCGCCGGCGCGCGACGGTTCGCGCCTGCCGCGGGCCGAAGGCTGGCTCGCCACGCATCCGAACAGCCCGGCCCTGCTGCTGGCGCTGGGCCGGCTGTGCCGCGCGCAGCGGCTATGGGGCAAGGCGGAAGATTTCCTGCATCGCGCGCTCGCGCAGGGCGCCGGCGCCGAAGCGTGGGAAGAACTGGGCCACGTCTACGCGGCGCAGGACGACACGCGCGCGCAGCTGGCCTACGCGAACGCGCTGCGCGCGGCGCGCGCCGAGGCACCGCTCGCGCTCACCGGCCGCTCGCTGCGCGAGCAGATCGCCGACCGTGCGGTCGCCGAACAGCGCAACGAACACGGGCTGCCGCTGATTCCGCGCGCCTGAGCACCGGATGCGCGTACGCGCCGGAAAAGAGACGAAGCCACGACGCGGATCAACGCGGATCACGCGGATCGGTGTCCATGACCCTCGTTGCTCTATCCGTGTCCATCCGCGTTGATCCGCGTCGAACGACTTTTCGCCTTCGTCGTGCCGATCAGGCGCCGAGGACAGATGTGCCGGCCGCCTCGGAGGAAGACAGCGTGGCGGGGCGTTCGACGATCGCGGCGACGCCCATGCCGCCGGCGGTGCAGATCGAGATCAGCGCGCGGCCCGAGCCGCGTTCGGCCAGCAGCTTCGCCGCGGTGGCGACGATGCGCGCGCCGGTCGCGGCGAACGGGTGGCCGACCGCGAGCGAGCTGCCGACGACGTTGAGCTTCGCGCGGTCGATCGCGCCCAGCGGCGCGTCCAGCCCCAGCTTCTCCCTGCAGAACACCGGGTCTTCCCACGCCTTGAGCGTGCAC
>CAMPHE010000309.1 GCA_946885815.1 uncultured Arenimonas sp. | reverse complement strand
GCCGCGCGCGGGGGTGGTGCTTCGCGCCCGGGGGACCCGGCCCGCCGCATTGCGCGGGGGCGCGGGCGCTGCCGCGACGTCGCCGCGCGCGCGCGCGCGCCGCCGGCGCCGGCTCTTCGCGCAGCGCGACCGTCTGCTCGCCTTTCAGCACCGCGCGGCTCGCCGCCGTCAGCCGCAGCACGCCATGGCCTTCGACGTCGACGTCCAGCAGCCCGAGCGCGACCAGCTGCCGGAACACCGATTTCCAGTGCGATTCACTGGTGTCGGCGCCGACGCCGAAGACGCTCAGGCCGTCGTGTCCGAGCTGCCGCATCCGCTCGCTGTCCACGCCGCGCAGCACGTTCGTCAGATGCACCACGCCGAAACGCTGGCCGGTGCGGTAAACGGTCGACATCGCCTTCTGCGCCAGCACGGTGCCGTCGATCGTCCGCGGCGGCTGCAGGCAGGTGTCGCAGTTGCCGCACGCGTCCGGCAGTGCTTCGCCGAACGCCGCGAGCAGGGTCTGCCGTCGGCAGCGTGCCGATTCGCAGTAGCCGAGCAGCGTGTCGAGCTTGCGCCGCTCCAGCCAGCGCCGCTCCTCGGACGCCTCGCCGCTCTCGATCATCCGCCGCAGCTGCACCACGTCGCCGAGGCCGTAACAGAGCCACGCCTGGGCCGGCGCGCCGTCGCGACCGGCGCGGCCGGTTTCCTGGTAGTAGCCCTCGATCGATTTCGGCAGGTCCATGTGCGCGACGAAGCGCACGTCGGGCTTGTCGATGCCCATGCCGAACGCGATCGTCGCCACCATCACCACGCCGTCCTCGCGCAGGAAGCGGCGCTGGTTCTCCGCGCGTGCGCCGGCGTCCATGCCGGCGTGGTACGGCAGCGCCGCGAACCCCTGCCGCTGCAGGAATTCGGCCGTCTCGTCGACCTTGCGCCGCGACAGGCAGTAGACGATGCCGGCCTCGCCCGCATGGTCGCCGAGGAAGTCGAGCAGCTGCCGGCGCGGCTCGCCCTTCTGCACGACGGTGTAGCGGATGTTCGGCCGGTCGAACGACGTGACGAACCAGCGGGCGTCGACGAGGTCGAGACGCTCGGCGATCTCGCGGCGCGTCGGCGGATCGGCCGTCGCGGTCAGCGCGATGCGCGGCACCGCCGGCCAGCGCTCGTGCAGCAGGTTCAGCGCGCGGTATTCCGGGCGGAAATCGTGCCCCCACTGCGACACGCAATGCGCCTCGTCGATCGCGAACAGCGCGATGCGCGCGCGGTCGAGCAGCGACAGGAAACGTTCGGTGAGCAGCCTTTCCGGCGCCACGTAGAGCAGGTCCAGGTCGCCGGCGAGCAGCCCGCGCTCCACCGCCGCCGCCCGCTCGGCGCTCAGCGACGAATTGAGGAACGCCGCGCGCACGCCGAGCTGCGCCAGCGCGTCCACCTGGTCCTGCATCAGCGCGATCAGCGGCGACACGACGATGGCCGTGCCGTCCCGCAGCAGCGCCGGCACCTGGTAGCACACCGACTTGCCCGCGCCCGTCGGCATCAGCACGAGGCAGTCCTCGCCCCGCACCAGCGCGTCCACCACGTCCCCCTGCGGCCCGCGGAACCCCGCATGCCCGAACACCCGCCGCAGCACCTCGTCCGCCGTCTCGCTCATGCGCCGATTCTACCGGCCCGGCGGCGTCGGCTTTCGTCGCGGGCTGATGTCGTACTTGTTGCCGGGGGGCGGTTTCCGGGTGGCGGAACACGAGAGGTCCCGTCCCGGGGACGCCGTGAATACGTCCATGTAGGCTCATCGCAGACATCCTTGTCTGCGATGCCCCGGGCCGTGCCCTCTCGTGCTCCGCCCTCGCGGCTTTCGTCGCAGGCAACAAGCAGGCCCCGCTTCGCCGCGAAAGCCCACGCCGCCGCTCGGATCATCGACCACGCGCGCAGACAGGCCGATCGCGGCTCTGACCGACTTAGCGACGGCTGGGGTTTTCGTGGCGCCGGCCACGATGACCGGCGGGTGGAGCGTGAGGGGGCCCGGGCCGGGGCATCGAAAACATGGATGTTTTCGATGAGCCTACAGGGACGTATTCACGGCGTCCCCGGCCCGGGACCCCTCACGCTCCGCCCACTCGCGCACCAACCCACCGGCGCCACGTCACTCCAGCAAGGAGCGCAGCATCCAGGCGTATTTCTCGTGGATCTGGAGGCGGCCGATGAGGAGGTCCTCGGTGGGCTCGTCGTCGGCGTCGTCGGCGACGGAGAGAACACTGCGGGCCGTGCGGCAGACGGCCTCGTTGCCGGCGACGAGCTGGCGGACCATCGACTGCCAGTCGGGGCCGCCGGTGGCACCGGGTTCCTCGCGGATCGAGGTGAGGCGGTCGAACTCGGCATACGAGCCCGGCGCGTTGAAGCCGAGCGCGCGGATGCGTTCGGCGATGTCGTCGAGCGCGGTCCACTGTTCGCTGTACTGGTCCATGAACATGTTGTGCAGCGAGTTGAACATCGGGCCGGTCACGTTCCAGTGGAAGTTGTGGGTCTTCAGGTACAGCGTGTAGCTGTCGGCGAGGAAGCGCGACAGGCCCTCGGCGATGCGGCGGCGGTCGTCGGTGCCGATGCCGATGTCGACATTGCGGCTGGACTGCGTCGGCGTCACCTTCCCCGCCACCTTCTCCGGCGTGCCCGGCGACGCGCGCTTCGCGACCTTCGCTGACTTCGCGGGCGAAGCCGACGTGCTCGCGGCCTTCGCACGCTTTCTCGGATTCTTCTTCGCGGCCATCGGGAATCTCCTTTCGGTGGGCGGGGATCAGCGACCGATTGTTACCATAAACACCGATGCGAACCCGTAAAGATTCCGCCGCCGCGCCGCCCGGCGCGCCCGTCGACGCCGTGCTCAGCCGCGATCGCGGGCGGCTGCTGCGGCTGCGCTCGGCCGCCGCGCGCGCGCCGGACGACGCGGCGGCGCAGGCGGCGTTCGCGGATGCGCTCGCCGCGTCCCGGGCGGCCGTCGCGGCCCGGGCGGCGGCGATGCCGGTGCCGACGTTCGACGCGTCGCTGCCGGTGGCGCGCGAGGCGGAAGAAATCGCGGCGCTGATCCGCGCGCATCCGGTCGTGGTCGTCGCCGGCGAGACCGGATCGGGCAAGACGACGCAGCTCCCCAAAATCTGCCTCGAGCT
>CAMPHE010000308.1 GCA_946885815.1 uncultured Arenimonas sp. | reverse complement strand
TGCAGGGCGCGCGCCTGACGGTGTGGGAGCTGCAGCAGGACGGCATCGACGCGACGCTGGTCGCCGACGCCGCCGCCGCGCACCTGATGAAGAGCGGCCACGTGCATTGGGTGATCGTCGGCGCCGACCGCATCTGCGCCAACGGCGACACCGCCAACAAGATCGGCACGTATTCCCACGCGATCGCCGCACGCCACCACGGGCTGAAGGTGATGGTGGTCGCGCCGTCGTCGACCGTCGACATGGCCACCGCCAGCGGCGAGGAGATCGAGATCGAAATGCGCGATCCGGCGGAACTGCTGTCGCTGTCGGGCCAGCGCACCGTCGCCGAGGGCATCGGCGCGTGGAATCCGGTGTTCGACGTCACGCCGGCGGCGCTGATCGACGCGATCGTGACCGAGCGCGGCGTCGTGCTGCGGCCCGACGTCGAGTCGATGCAGGCGATGTTCGGCGCGCAGGCTTGAGGGAGAGCGGGCGATGACGCGGAAGACGCGGGCGGGATGGCAGGTGGCGCTGGGCACCCTGGCGATGCTGGTGGCGGGCGCGGCCGCCGCGTCGGACGCGGCGCCAGGCGGCGATGCCGCCGACCCGTTCGTGTTGCCCGGCGACTACGCGCAGTCGACGACGCTGCAGGACCTGCGTGACCGCTTCGGCGCCGCGAACGTCGTGATCGACGAGGCGCCCGCGCCCGACGGCGTGCCGCAGCGCCGCGTCGTGCTGTTCCCCGACGACCCGACCCGTCGCGCCGTCGTCGAATTCCACGACCGCGATGCGCTCGAAGGCATCGCCAGCATCGTCGTGCGCGATGCCGGTTCGCGCTGGCGCGGCAAGGGCGGGGTGCGCATCGGGATGTCGCTCGCCGAGCTCCGCCAGGCCAACGCCTGGCGCTTCAACTACTCCGGCTTCGACGCCGACGGCCGCGCGTGGGCGCACGACCAGTGGAGCCCGTCGGAGGGCGACGAGGATACGCTCGGCAAGCTCGACGTCGGCGCCGGCGACCACATGTATTTCGGCGTCGAACTGCGCCTGCGCGGCGTGCCCGCGGAGGTTCCGGCGGACGCGTATCCGCACGACGAATACGCCTCCAGCGACGACCCGCGCTGGCCGCGGATCGGCGAACTGGCCGAGGTCGCGGCAATCTCCGCGACCACCAGTCTCGACGACGAGTGGGAGTAGCTGGCCGGGGTCCGCCGGACGGGCCTCTCCGACGGGAATCCTGCTGGAAAAACAGGGCTTTGCCGCGCCCGCCATGGTAAGATCCGGGGCTCCGCAACCCCCTCTGCAGGAGCGGCTTCAGCCGCGACCCGCAAGCCCCAGCAACGGACGACGAATGGCAGACCTCGCGAAGGAAATCATCCCGGTCAATCTCGAAGACGAGATGCGCAAGAGTTACCTCGATTACGCGATGAGCGTGATCGTCGGCCGCGCCCTCCCGGATGTCCGCGACGGCCTGAAACCTGTGCATCGCCGCGTGCTGTACGCGATGAACGAGCTCGGCGCGCATTCGAACAAGCCGTACTACAAGTCCGCCCGCATCGTCGGCGACGTCATCGGCAAGTTCCACCCGCACGGCGACCAGTCGGTGTACGACACGCTGGTGCGCATGGCGCAGCCGTTCTCGCTGCGCTACCTGCTGGTCGACGGGCAGGGCAACTTCGGCTCGGTCGACGGCGACAGCGCCGCGGCGATGCGTTACACCGAGGCGCGCATGTCGCGCCTGACGCACGAGCTGCTGGCCGACATCGACAAGGACACGGTCGATTTCCAGCCGAACTACGACGAGAAGGAACTGGAGCCGACGGTGCTGCCGGCGCGGTTCCCCAACCTGCTGGTCAACGGCTCGGCCGGCATCGCCGTCGGCATGGCCACGAACATTCCGCCGCACAACCTCGGCGAGGTGATCGACGCGACGATCGCGCTGCTGGCCGACCCCGAAATCTCGATCGGCGACCTGATGCAGTACGTGCCGGGCCCCGATTTCCCCACCGGCGGCATCATCAACGGTGCCGCCGGCATCCACGCCGGTTACCACACCGGCCGCGGCCGCCTGCGCGTGCGCGCGAAGGCCGACATCGAGATCAACGAGGACAGCGGCCGCGAGTCGATCATCGTCACCGAGATCCCGTACCAGGTGAACAAGGCGCGGCTGATCGAGAAGATCGCCGAGCTGGTGAAGGAGAAGAAGCTCGAGGGCATCAGCGAGCTGCGCGACGAGTCCGACAAGGACGGCATGCGCATCTACATCGAGGTCAAGCGCGGCGACTCGGCCGAGGTGGTGCTCAACAACCTCTATTCGCAGACGCCGATGGAATCGGTGTTCGGCATCAACATGGTCGCGCTGGTCGACGGCCGGCCGCAGACGCTGAACCTCAAGCAGTTCCTCGAGGCGTTCGTCCGCCACCGCCGCGAAGTGGTGACGCGCCGGACGATCTTCGAGCTGCGCAAGGCGCGCGCCCGCGCCCACATCCTCGAAGGCCTCACCGTCGCGCTCGCCAACATCGACGAGATGATCGAGCTGATCAAGACGTCGGAAACGCCGCAGGCGGCGAAGGAGCGGATGCTCGCCCGCGCGTGGGAACCGGGCCTCGTCGGCGCGCTGCTGGCGGCCGCCGGCGCCGAGGCGTCGCGTCCGGAAGACCTGCCGGCCGGCGTCGGCCTCGGTGACGCCGGCTACCAGCTCACCGAAACGCAGGCGCAGCAGATCCTGGAAATGCGCCTGCACCGCCTCACCGGACTGGAGCAGGAAAAGCTCACCGACGAATACCGCCAGCTGCTGGAGACGATCCGCGGGCTCATCGAGATCCTCGAGAATCCCGAGGTGCTGCTCGAAGTGATCCGCACCGAGCTCGTGAACCTGCGCGCCGAATACGCCGACGCGCGCCGCACGCAGATCCGGCCGAGCGAGGAAGACCTCGACATCCTCGACCTGATCGAGTCCGAGGACGTCGTGGTCACGCTGTCGCATGCGGGTTACGCCAAGCGCCAGCCGCTCACGACCTACCGCGCGCAGAAGCGCGGCGGCAAGGGCCGCTCGGCGACCGCGGTGAAGGAAGAGGATTTCGTCGACCGGCTGTGGATCGTCAACACGCACGACACGCTGCTCACGTTCACGAGCACCGGCCGCGTGTTCTGGCTGAAGGT
>CAMPHE010000307.1 GCA_946885815.1 uncultured Arenimonas sp. | reverse complement strand
GGTCGACGGGGACGGTCGCGTCGATCCGGCGTCGCGCCGCGCCGATCCGTCGCTGCGCGAGCAGCTGATGAGCTTCGGCCGTCGCGACAACCTCTACCTGGGGCGCGACCCGGCGCTGGACCTGCAGCCGGTCGATGCCGTCGCCGGCGCGCTGATGCTGCTGCCGACGGTGCTGTTCTCGGCGCTGGACGGCTTCGACGAGGACTACCGGCTGCATGCCGAGGATCTCGACCTGTGCCGCCGCGTGCGCGAGGCCGGCTACGAGGTGCTCGTCGCCAACGACCTGCGCGTGCTGCACGTGCGCGGCGTGTCGAGCCGGCACCGGCCGGTATGGGTCGAATGGCAGAAGCACCGCGGACTGTGGCGTTACTTCCGCAAGTTCGAAGCCGACAGCGTGCCGCTGCCGCTGCACCCGCTGCTGTTCGTCGGGCTGTGGGTGCATTTCGTCGCGGTGCTGCCGCGCGTCTGGGGTTCGCGCGAATGACGCCGCCGGTGCTCGCCGACAGCATCTATCTCGCGCACCTGGACATCGTCCACGGCTGCCAGCTGCGCTGCGTCGGCTGCCCGAACTCGACGCTGCTGCCGAAGGTGTCGCAGGTGGCCGAAGCCGATTTCGTGCGCATCCTCGGCAATATCGACGTCGATCGCATCCATCTGCTGCGCCTGTTCAATTTCGGCGAACCGCTGCTGCACCGGCACCTGTCGCGGCTGCTGCCGCATCTGCGCACCCAGCGCTGGCAGGCCGAGCAGGTCGAGCTGTCGACGAACGCGCAGAAGGTGTACTGGGACGATTTCGAGGCGGCGCTCGCGACGGGCGTGCTGACACGGCTGATCGTGAGCTGCGACGGCGACGGCACGCCCGCCGACTACGAGCGGCTGCGGCCGCCGTCGAAGTGGTCGAAGCTGGAAGAGTTCCTGGAGCGCACGAAGGCGCTGCGCGACCGGCTGTGCCCGCACCTGGAACTGATGACGATGACCATCTGCGAGGACGAGGCCGCGCGCGAACGCTGGCGCGCGTTTCTCGAGCCGCGCGGCTTCACGCCGCGCTTCCGCCGCTGGATGTGGCTGCCCGAATCGACGCGCAACATGACCGGCCACGCGCCGGCGACGGGCGACGGCGTCTGCCTGTTCATGGCCGATCCGTCCGAATTCACCGAGCACCCGTGGGACGGGCAGATCCATCAGCTCTACTGCGACGCCGACGGCACCGTGGTGCCGTGCTGCGTGCACCCGCAGGCCGGCGTGCTCGGCAACCTGCTCACGCAGACCTACAACGAGATCCTGCGCAGCGCCGCACGCGCCGCGTTCCTCGAGACGCTGCGGCATCGCCGCGCAGGCATGAAGATCTGCGGGTCGTGCGAAGTGGGGCCGGCGTGCAATCCGGGCGCCCCGCAGAATGCCGCGCTGGATTCGTGATCCGGGAAGACGCTTTGAAGAGCGAAGGCCATCGACGCGGATAAGAGCGGAAAGCGACGCGGATAGAGCAAAAGCGGAACGCTTCATCCGCGTTGATTCTGGCTTTTATCCGCGTCGAGGCTTCTGATCCTGCTCCCCGAGCCGGTTCGCCGTCACAGATGCGGCGCTGCGAGACGGTAGAGCACGTAGGCGAGGCCGGCGACGAGCGGGAGCACGACGATGACGACCACTCGATAGAGTCGCAGATGCGATTGCTGGCGCGCGATCGCGAGGTCCTGCGCGTCGATCGCGCGCTGCTGCGCAGCGATCGATCGTTCCTGGTTGGCGAGCGCCTGCTTCTGCAGATCGCGGATCTCGACGAGCAGGGCGGCGACTTCGTCCGCCCGTTCCGTCGATGCCGGGCTCACCGCAGCCAGCCGTGGCGCGCGGCCTTGCGGGCCATCACGACCAGCAGGATCGCGATCACCAGCACCAGGCCCTGCATGATCCAGCCTGCGGTCGGGATCGGCAGCGTGCGCGCGATCAGCACGAAGCCGAGGTCCTGCACCACCAGGCCGAGCACCGAGAGGATCAGCAGCGGCGTCGCCCAGCGGCGCTTGAGCACCAGGCCGAGGCTGCCGAGCGCGCCGGCGGCGACCGCGACGATCGAACCGCTCACCATCCACGGTGCGCGCGCGGCATGAATCGCCTGCTGGTCGGCCGGCAGCGCCGCGACGGCATCGGGCGGCATCATCGCGTCCATCGCGATCATGAAACAGCCGAGCAGATTCCACAGCAGCGCGAGCACGGCGACGGGCGTGAACCACTTCGGTACGGTGTTCATGGCGTTTCTCCCCGGGGTGTGCCGACGGGGATGCCGGAACGACGCGAAGGGTCGCAGCGGCCGTCGGTTCCGGCGGATGGTGGCGGCGGGTTGAAGCGGGCGTCAAGCCATCCCCGAACGCCGTGCGCGTGACCGGCGTCAGGCGAGCCAGAGGAGAAAGGCAGCCACGATCACCAAACCGGATACCACCGCGATCCAGGTCGGGATCTCGATCCCGGCCACCTCGTCACCGTCGTCCTCGCTGACCGCGAGCGCGATGAGGCTGCCGATCAGGTCCGCGACCGCGGGGCCGACAAGGAAGCCGACGAGGGCGAACCCGCCAGCGAACCAGCCGAGGAACCCGAGCAGCCCGATGCCGGCGCCGACATTGACGCCGCGAAAATAGAACAGCGAGAACAGGACCGCCGCGAACGCGCCAAAGAAGGCGGCGAAGCCGGCCGACACGAAGCGGTCTTCGAGCGTCAGCTTCGGTTTCGCGTGCGGGCGTTTCTTCATGCGTCGACCGCGTCGCCCTCGGCGGTGGCATCGGGTTCGCCGGTACGCTCCTGCGGCGTGCGCAGGTCGATCGGCGCGCCGTCGTCGGGAACCAGCCGCAACACGCGGAACGTCCAGCGCTCGGCGGATTTGCGCGCCTCGATGTACAGCGTGCCGCCGCCGCGCGGGCCGGAGACCGGGACCGAATAGTCGGCTGAGCCGGTCGCGCCGTGGTCCTCCACGTGGCCCTGCAGCATCCAGCCGGTGGTGATCGGCTCGCCCAGCGCGGCGACGGCCGCCGGATGCGATTGCACGCGCTCGATCGCTTGCGTATACGCGCCGGTGTTCTTCACCATGCCGAGCGCGCCGGCGAACAGCGCGACACAGCCCCCGAACAGGAGCAGGACGATCACCAGACAGCCGCTCGGCGCGGC
>CAMPHE010000306.1 GCA_946885815.1 uncultured Arenimonas sp. | reverse complement strand
AAAGGCTTCACCGAGGCGAAAGTGGACACACGCAGCGCGGTGCGGCCGGCGACAAAGCTACGCCCAGCCGACCGAGCGCAGGCCGCGGAACATGAGCCACGCGATGAGGCCGGCGGCGGGGATGGTGAGGATCCAGGCCCAGACGATGCGTTCGATGACGCGGAGCTTGAGGGCGCGCGGATTCTTGGCGAAGCCGACGCCCATGATCGCGGTGGAGATGCTGTGGGTGGTGGAGACCGGCATGCCGAAATGCGCGGCGAGCGAGAGCACCGTGGCCGACGAGGTTTCGGCGGCGAAACCGTGGATCGGGTGCAGCTTCACCATCTTGTGGCCGAGCGTCTTGATGATGCGCCAGCCGCCGGCGGCGGTGCCGGCGGCCATCACCAGCGCGCAGGTGACGATGATCCACGTCGCGATGCCGTCACCTTCGCCCGGATGCAGGAACGCGAGCCATGAAGGCAGGTTGTCGAGCGTGCCGGCGGTTTCCGCGCCGACCAGCGCCAGCGCGATGATGCCCATCGTCTTCTGCGCGTCGTTGGTGCCGTGCGCCCAGCCCATGTAGGCGGCGCTGACGATCTGCGCCTTGCCGAACAGCGCGTTCACCCACCGCGGCCGCGAGATGCGCGCGATCCAGCCGCCGGCGCCATTCATCGAGCTGATCACGGCCATCAGCGCGCCCATCAGCAGCAGGCCGAGCGTGAAGCCGACGACCGGCGACGTGATCATCGGGACCACGACCTTCCACAGGATGCCCTTGCTCTTCGTCCACGACGCGGCTTCCTGCGACCAGATCAGCGCGTCGAAATCGTTCGACGCCGCCGCGAGGCCGGCGCCGACGAGGCCGCCGATCAGCGCGTGGCTCGACGAGGACGGCAGGCCGAAGAACCACGTGATCAGGTTCCAGACGATGCCGCCGGCGAGCGCGCAGATGATCAGCTGCGAACTGATCTCGACGACCTGCGCGTCGAGGATGCCCTCGGAGATGGTCTTGGCGACCGCCGTGCCCATCAGCGCGCCGACCAGGTTCATCGACGCGGCGAGCGCCACGGCCTGCGTCGGCGTCAGCACCTTGGTCGCGACGACGGTCGCGATCGAGTTCGCGGTGTCGTGGAAGCCGTTGATGTATTCGAACACCAGCGCCGTCAGCACGACGACCAGCACCAGGATCAGCGCGACCGTCATGGCTCAGGCGTTCTTCAGCACGATCTGGTAGATGACGTTGCCGGCGTCGCGGCAACGGTCGATGGCCTTCTCCAGGATCTCGAACAGGTCCTTGAGGATCAGGTAGCGCATCGGGTCGGTTTCGGTGGAATAGGTTTCCCGGTACAGCTCCAGGATCAGCCGGTCGGCCTCGGCCTCGATCGCCTGCAGCTTGTCGTTGAGCTGCTTGGTGGTTTCCAGCGCCATGCCCTTGCGCAGCAGGCCCACCATCTCCTGCAGCACCGCGCAGGCGCGCTCGAGCATCGCCGCGCGCGACACGAAGTCGACGTCGCCGACGCGCTCGTAGGCGAACGAATACCGTTCCGCGAATTTCTCGATCACCTTCGGGATCTTGTACAGGACGTTGCTGAGCGACTCGATGTCCTCGCGCTCCATCGCCGTGACGAAGGTGTTCACGAGTTCCTCGCTGATCTGCGCGGCGAGGTCCTTTTCCTGCTGGCGGGCGAGCTTGAACTTCTCCAGCGAGCGCTGGGCCGGCGGCGTCTGCAGCAGTTCGCCCAGCGCCCGGGCGCTTTCGCGGGCGGCGGCGGCGCTGGCTTCCAGCAGCCCGTAGAACTTGTCGCCCTTGCCGAAGATGGTCTGGAGGGAAAACATCGGGGACTCCGTCTGCGCCGGCCCGGCGCGAGGCGGCCGGCCGTAAAAGGGTGGCCAGTTTACCAGCGGGCCGTCACCTTCCCTATGTCATCATGCGGCCTGCTGCTCACCCGCCGTGGAGACCCGGCCGGCCCGGTCCGGCGCCCATGACCCTCGCCTTCCTGATCGTCCTCCTCTTCGTGCTCATCAACGGCTTCTTCGCGCTGTCGGAGATGTCGGTGGTCACCTCCCGCAAGCCGCGGCTCAAGCAGATGGCGCAGCAGAGCCGGCGCGCCGCGAAGGCGCTGGAGCTCGCCGAGCACCCGGAGCGTTTCCTGTCGACGGTGCAGGTCGGCATCACGTCGATGGGCATCCTCGCCGGCATCTTCGGCGGCGACGCGATCGGCGACCGCGTCGCCGAGGCGGTCGCGCCGTTCGGGTTCGTCGAGACCGCCCGGACCTGGCTCGCCGCCGCCGGGTTCGAAGTCGAAGTCGACCAGGCGATCGGCACCGGTTTCGCGGTCGCGGTCATCACGTACCTGTCGATCATCCTCGGCGAGCTGGTGCCCAAGCGGATCGCGCTGCTGGCGCCCGAGCGCATCGCCAGCGCGGTCGCGCTGCCGATGGCGTGGATCTCGAAGGCGGCCACGCCCTTCGTCTGGCTGCTGTCGGCGAGCACGCGGGGCATGCTGCGCCTGCTCGGGCTGAATCGCGCCAGCGACAGCCAGGTGTCGGAAGAGGAGATCCGCATCCTCGTGGCCGAGAGCCACGAGCAGGGCGTGATCGATGCCGACGAGCAGAAGATGATCAACCGCGTGCTGCGGCTGGGCGACCGCAGCAGCGCCGGGCTCATGACGCCGCGCACGCGGATCGTCTGGCTCGACGCCGGCGCCCCGGTGGAGGAAACGCTGGCGACGATGCGCGAAACGCCGTACGCGCGGTACCCGGTCTATCGCGGCAACGACAGCGAGGTGCTTGGCATCCTGGAGGTGAAGTCGCTCACCGGCCTGCTCGGCCGCGGCGACGGCAATCCCGACCTGTTCCGCGAGCTGCGCCCGGCGCTGTTCGTCTCCGAATCCACCCACGCGCTGAAGCTGCTGGAGATCTTCCGCGAGGAGCACCAGACGCTGGCCCTGGTCGTCGACGAATACGGCGACATCCAGGGGATGGTGTCGTCGAACGACCTGCTCGACGCGGTGATCGGGCGGATGCAGGCGTCCGAATCCGACGAGACCGAGGGCCTGCTGGTGACGCGCGCCGACGGC
This sequence comes from uncultured Arenimonas sp., assembly GCA_946885815.1. The sequence continues at coordinate 116 of CAMPHE010000306.1, read as the reverse complement.
TCGTACCCCACGCTGCTCGCACGACTGGCGCGGGTCGACGTCCTGATCCTCGATGACTGGGGGCTCGCCGCGGTCACCGACGTGCAGCGCCAGGACCTCCTCGAGGTGATGGAGGA
>CAMPHE010000305.1 GCA_946885815.1 uncultured Arenimonas sp. | reverse complement strand
CGATCTTCATCGGCGAGGACAACAACCGCCACGAGAACCAGATCAACACCGACCGCCTGTCGGCGACGATCTTCGGCACGTACTACGCCGGCAACCACACGATCAAGGGCGGCTTCGACTGGATGCGCCACGACGTGTACAACCTGTACGGTCGCGACCTGCACGGTTCGTACGTGTTCGAGAGCCTCGAGGACTTCGAGAACGGCGTCTACGACGTCTACAACCTGCGCACGCCGGCCCCGGGCTTCTCGGTCGAGGACACCGCCGCGGCGCTCGTCTACAGCCAGCTCAGCCCGTTCATCCAGGACACGTGGCAGGCCACCGACCAGCTGTCGATGACCTTCGGCGTGCGCGTCAATATTCCGAAGGCCGACAAGGCGCCGGAAGAGGCGCCGGGCTTCGAGGAGGCGTTCGGCTTCGCGAACGACTACAAGCTGGGCTCCGACAACCGCGTCGTGCTGCCGCGCTTCTCGTTCAACTACGCCTTCGACAGCGAGCGCTACACCCAGGTGCGCGGCGGCATCGGCGCGTTCCAGAGCGTCCCGCCGTTCGTCTGGCTGGCCAACCCGTACCAGAACAACGGCGGCGTCTCGGCGCTGTCGTACCGCTCGTTCGATCCGGATGACGCGCCGTTCAGCGCCGATCCGTTCAACCAGAACGTGCCGACCGTGGGTACGCCGTCCAACCAGATCGACGTGATCGACCCGGACTTCAAGCTGCCGACCGTGTGGAAGGTGAGCCTCGGTCTCGACCACGAACTGCCGTGGTACGGGCTGATCGGCTCGATCGAGTTCCAGCGCATCGCATCGAAGGACGCCGCGCTGTACCAGGCGCTCAACATCGGCGAAGTGCAGGGCACGCTGTTCGACGGCCGCCAGTATTTCTACTGCAACCTCGGCAGCATCTCGACCTCGAACAAGAACTGCGACCGCAACCCGGCGTTCAGCAACATTTCCACGCTGCTCACGAACACGGAAGAGGGTGCCTCCAACTCGCTGACGCTGTCGCTCAACAAGCCGATGGAAAACGGCTGGTACGGCAACCTCAGCTACACGCACACGAAGGCGACCGAGGTCGGTTCCGACGCCAGCTCGCAGGCGTGGTCCAGCTACCAGTTCGTCTCGCGCCTGAACCCGAACGAAGAGATCGCCGCCACCGCGAGCCGCGAGATCCGCAATTCGGTGAAGCTGTCGCTGGGCTGGGAGCACGCGTTCTTCGGTGACTACAAGACCAGCGTCTCGGCGTTCTACAACGGTCGCAACGGCCTGCCGTACACCTGGCTGATCAACGGCGACCCGAACGGCGACGGCATCTTCCAGGACCGCGCCTACGTGCCGCTGCTGGACGACCCGAACGTGAGCTACGGCTCGGCGTCGGCGGAGCAGATCGCGCGCTTCCACGAGTTCATCGACAACAACAACTACCTGCGCGGCCACCGCGGCGAGATCGTCGGGCGCAACGCCGACCGCCTGCCGTGGGTCAACCAGGTCGACCTCGGGATCCAGCAGGAACTGCCGGGCTTCTTCGACGACCACAAGTCGATCGTCCGCCTCGACATCTACAACTTCATGAACATGCTCAACAAGGACTGGGGCGTCACGGAAGAGATCGGCGGCTTCGACTCCCGTTACCTCGCGCGCCTGGCCGGCATGACGGCGGACGGCGATTACATCTACGACCTCGGCTCCGCGTCGAACCCGACGTGGCAGGAGCTCCGTCCGTACGAGGGTCGCGTTCCGCGCGTCGTCTCGCGCTGGTCGGCGCTGCTGACGCTGCGTTACGAGTTCTGATCCCGCGAGAGCGGGTGGCGTGACCCGAAGCGGCCGGAGCGATCCGGCCGCTTCTTTTTCGGCGGAGCCGGACGGCGGCCGGGCGCCGGGTGATAGAGTTTCCGGTCCTGAAGACGACACGAAGCTGACGAATGGAAGCCGCCACCGAACTCCCCCCGACCTGCAACGCCCGCATCTCGCCGCGCGGCGGCCTCGACATCCTGTCGCGCGCCGAAGTCGCGCGCCTTCAGACCGCGTCCACCGGTGGCCTGCGCGAACTGCTGCGCCGCTGCGCGCTGGCGGTGCTGACCACCGATTCCGATTCCGACGATCCGCGCGCCGCCGCCGCGCGCTATCCGGATTTCGACATCGAAGTGCAGCAGCAGGACCGCGGCATCAAGATCGAACTCACCGCCGCCCCGGCCACCGCGTTCGTCGACGGCGAACTGATCCGCGGTATCGGCGAGAACCTGTTCGCCGTGGTGCGCGACATCGCCTACAACGCCAACGAGGTGCACGGCAGCGAGCGCTTCGACACCGGTACGGGCGAAGGCCTCACCAGCGCGGTGTTCGAGATCCTGCGCAACGCGCGCGTGATGAAGTCTTTCCAGGACCCGAAGCTGGTCGTGTGCTGGGGCGGCCACTCGATCAACCGCGACGAGTACCTGTACACGAAGAAGGTCGGCTACCAGCTCGGCCTGCGCGGCCTCGACATCTGCACCGGCTGCGGCCCGGGCGCGATGAAGGGCCCGATGAAGGGCGCGACCATCGCGCACGCGAAGCAGCGCCAGTGGAAGCCGCGCTACATCGGCATCACCGAGCCGGGCATCATCGCCGCCGAATCGCCGAACCCGATCGTCAACCAGCTCGTGATCATGCCGGACATCGAGAAGCGCCTGGAGGCGTTCGTCCGGCTCGGCCACGGCATCATCGTGTTCCCGGGCGGCGTCGGCACGGCCGAGGAGATCCTGTACCTGCTCGGCGTGCTGATGCACCCGGACAACGCCGAACTGCCGTTCCCGTTCGTGCTCACCGGGCCGGCGGAATCGAAGGCGTACTTCGAGCGCATCGACGAGTTCCTGAAGCTGACGCTCGGCGAAGCGGCGACGTCGCGCTACCGCATCATCGTCGACGACCCGGCCGAAGTGGCGCGCGAGATGAAGCAGGGCATCCGCAAGGTGCGCGAATTCCGCCTGAAGGCGCAGGACGCGTTCTTCTTCAACTGGTCGCTGCACCTGCCGTTCGAATTCCAGCAGCCGTTCGCCCCGACGCACGCGGCGATGGCGGCGCTGAACCTGCACCGCGACCAGCCGCCGCACCTGCTCGCCGCGAACCTGCGCCGCGCGTTCTCGGGCATCGTCGCCGGCAACGTCAAGGTCGAAGGCATGCGCGAGATCGAAGAGCACG
>CAMPHE010000304.1 GCA_946885815.1 uncultured Arenimonas sp. | reverse complement strand
TCCCGCGCGTGCACTTCATCGGCATCGGCGGCGTCGGCATGAGCGGCATCGCCGAAGTGATGGTGACGCTCGGCTACCAGGTGTCCGGCTCGGACCAGAACGAATCGGCGGCGACGCGCCGCCTGGTGATGATGGGTGCCACGGTGCACCGCGCCCACGAGGCGGCGAATGTCGCGCAGGCCGACGTCGTCGTCGTTTCCAGCGCGATCCGCAAGGACAACCCGGAACTGGTCGCGGCGCGCGAGCGTCGCATTCCGGTCGTGCCGCGCGCCGAGATGCTCGCCGAGCTGATGCGCTTCAAGCGCGGCATCGCGATCGCCGGCACGCACGGCAAGACCACCACGACCTCGCTCGTCGCCAGCGTGCTGAGCGAGGGCGACCTCGACCCGACGTTCGTGATCGGCGGCCAGCTGCTGTCGGCCGGCGCGAACGCGAAGCTGGGCGGCGGCCAGTGGCTCGTCGCCGAAGCCGACGAGAGCGACGGCAGCTTCCTGCGCCTCAACCCGCTCGTCGCGGTCGTGACGAACATCGACGCCGACCACCTCGAGAACTACGGCGGCGACTTCGGCCGCGTCCGCGCCGCGTTCGCCGAATTCCTGCACCGGCTGCCGTTCTACGGCCTCGCCGTACTGTGCCTGGACGATCCCGAGGTGGCCGCGCTCGCCGCCGAGACCCATCGCCACGTCCTCGGCTACGGCATCGACGCCGAAGGCGCCGACGTGCGCGCGACGAACGTGCGGCAGGACGGCGCGCGGATGCGCTTCGACCTGCACCTGCCCGGGCAGCCGGTGCAGCCGGTGGTGCTGAGCCTGCCGGGCCGGCACAACGTGCTCAACGCGCTCGCGGCGGCGGCCATCGGCTGGCAGCTCGGCGTCGCGCCGGACGTCATCGCCGCGGCGCTGGCCAACTTCCAGGGCGTCGGTCGTCGTTTCAACCTGCTCGGCGAGCTGCAGTTCGCCGGCGGCCGCGCGCTGCTGGTCGACGACTACGGCCACCATCCGCGCGAGCTGGCCGCGGTGTTCGCCGCGGCGCGCGGCGGCTGGCCGGATCGCCGCCTCGTCGTCGCATTCCAGCCGCATCGCTACACGCGCACGCACGACCTGTTCGACGACTTCACCGCGGTGCTTTCCGGCGCCGACGCGGTGGTGCTGACCGACGTCTATCCGGCCGGCGAAGCGCCGATCGCCGGCGCCGACGCGAAATCGCTGGCGCGGGCGATCCGCGCGCGCGGCCGCATCGACCCGGTGCTCGCGGGCCCGGTCCGCGATCTGCCCCGCGTGCTCGCCGACGTGCTGCTCGACGGCGACATCGTGCTGGTGATGGGCGCCGGCGACATCGGCCGCGTCGCCGCCGACATGGCCACCCTGTCGATGAACGGAGTACCGCTCGCATGACCGCCTTCCCGTCGCCGCGCCTCACCGATCCGGCCGCGTTCGGCCGCGTCGCCGTGCTGATGGGCGGCACCAGCGCCGAGCGCGAGGTGTCGCTCGACTCCGGCCGCAACGTGCTCGACGCGCTGCGCGCGCGCGGCGTCGACGCGCACGCGGTCGACGGCATCCCGGCGCTGTTCGACGCCCTCGTCGGCAAGCGCTTCGACCGGGTGTTCAACATCCTGCACGGCAACAAGGGCGGTGGCGAAGACGGCACGCTGCAGGGACTGCTCGATGCGATGGGCGTGCCGTACACCGGCTCGGGCGTGCTCGGTTCGGCGCTGTCGATGGACAAGATCCGCACCAAGCAGGTGTGGCTGTCGCTGGGCCTGTCGACGCCGGGCTACGCGCGGCTGCCGAAGGGCGCCGACGTGCACGCCGCCGCGCACGCGCTCGGGCTGCCGGTGATCGTGAAGCCCTCGAGCGAAGGTTCGTCGGTCGGCGTGTCGCGGGTGTTCGACGATGCCGGCCTCGAGGCCGCCGTCGAGCTCGCGCGCCGCTATCCGGGCGAACTGCTGATGGAGCGGATGATCGTCGGCGGCGAGTACACCGTCGGCATCCTCGGCGACGTCGCGCTGCCGACGATCCGGATCGTGCCCGCCGGCGAGTACTACGACTACCACGCCAAATACGTCGCCGAGGACACGCAGTACGTCTGTCCGGGCCTCGACGACGCCGCCGCCGAGGCCGCGATGCGCGCGCTCGCGCTGGCCGCGTTCCGCGCCGCCGGCTGCAGCGGCTGGGGCCGCGTCGACGTGATGCGCGACCGCGACGGCAACGATCATCTGCTCGAGGTGAACACCGCGCCGGGCATGACCAGCCATTCGCTGGTGCCGAAGGCCGCGCGCGAAGTCGGCCTGTCGTTCGAGGACCTGTGCTGGCGCGTGCTCGAGACCAGCCTGCCGGCGGAGGACGCACCGCGATGAACGCCGTGCTCCGCATCCTCGCCTGGACGCTGGCGATCGCGCTGGTCGCGGCGCCCGTGGTCGCCGTGCTGCAGGGCTGGATCGCCGGCGACCGCTGGCCGATGCGCACGCTCGCGGTGCAGGGCGAGTTCCGGCAGGTCGACGAGCAGGCGGTGCGCGCCGCGGTGATGCCGCTGGTCGGGAGCGGCTTTTTCGCGGTGGACCTGGACGACGTGCGCCGCGCGGTCGCGGCGCTGCCGTGGGTCGAGCGCGTCGAAGTGCGCAAGCGCTGGCCCGACCGGCTGGAAGTGACGCTGCACGAGCACACGCCGGTGGCGCGATGGGGCGAGGGCCGGATGCTGTCGGAGGACGGCGCGCTGTTCGCCGCGCCGCCGGGCGCGGGCGCGGGCCTGCCGCTGTTCGAGGGACCCGAAGCGCGCGCCGGCGAACTGATGGCGGTCCACGGCATCGCGCGGCCGCTGTTCCTGCCGCTCGGCCTGCGCGTGGACACGGTGCGCCTGAGCGCGCGCGGCAGCTGGAGCCTGGTGCTCGACGACGGCACGCGCATCGAAGCCGGCCGCGGCGACCCGCAGGCGCGGCTGGCGCGTTTCGCCCGGATGCTGCCGCAACTGCGCGCCGACCCGGCACGGCGCATCGACCGCGCCGACCTGCGCTACACGAACGGCTTCGCGATCGTCTGGAACGAAGGGAATACATGAACCGCAAAGGCGACAAGTCGCTGATCGTCGGCCTCGACATCGGCACCTCCAAGATCACGGCGCTCGTCGGCGAGTACTCGCCCGGCAACGAGATCGAGATCATCGGCATCGGTTCGCACGAAT
>CAMPHE010000303.1 GCA_946885815.1 uncultured Arenimonas sp. | reverse complement strand
CGCCGGCGGGTTTGATCGCGGCGGCCAGCGCGTCCAGCGGCAGCGTGCCGTCGGCTGCGTGCGGGACCGGCTGCGGCTGGATCGAGCCGAGCACCGCCGCGCCGCCACCTTCGTACTTGTAGGTGTGGGCGTCGGCGCCGACGAGGTACTCGTCGCCGCGCTCGCAATGCGCCATCAGCGCGAGCAGGTTGCTCTGCGTGCCGCTCGGCACGAACAGGCCGGCGGCGAAGCCGAGATCCGCGGCGAGCCGCGCCTGCAGCGCGTTCACGGTCGGGTCGTCGCCGAACACGTCGTCGCCGACGTCGGCGCTCAGGCCGGCCTCGCGCATCGCGGCGGTCGGGCGGGTGACGGTGTCGCTGCGGAGGTCGATCGGGGTCATGGGGTGGTCGCGCCTGAAGGCGCTCCTACAATGGGGGCCTGCGGAGGATGCCATGCCCACGACGATCGCCAGCTGGAACGTGAATTCGCTCAACGTGCGCATGCCGCACCTGCAGCAGTGGCTGGCCGCGCGCCAGCCGGACATCGTCGCGCTGCAGGAGACGAAGCTCGAGGACGCGAAGTTCCCCGACACCGCGCTCGCCGAGCTGGGCTACCGCAGCGTGTTCTGCGGGCAGAAGACCTACAACGGCGTCGCGATCCTGTCGCGGCGGCCGATGGCGGTCGAATGCGTGACAGCGATCCCGGATTTCGAAGACGAGCAGAAGCGCGTGCTCGCGGCCACCGTCGGCGACCTGCGCATCGTCGACCTGTACGTGGTCAACGGCCAGTCGGTCGGCAGCGAGAAGTACGCCTACAAGCTGCGCTGGCTCGCCGCGGTGCGCGCGTGGCTCGAGCGCGAGCTGCGCGAGCACCCGAATCTCGTCGTGCTCGGCGACTTCAATATCGCCCCGGACGACCGCGACGTGCACGATCCTGCTGTCTGGAACGCCGACAGCATCCACTCCTCGACCGGCGAGCGCGCCGCGCTGCAGTCGCTGCTCGACCTCGGCCTGCACGACAGCTACCGGCTGCTGCATGCCGACGGCGGCGCTTTCAGCTGGTGGGACTATCGGATGGCCGCGTTCCGCCGGAACCTCGGGCTGCGCATCGACCTGGTACTCGTCAGCGACGCGCTGAAGCCGCGCGTGGTCGCCGCGGAGATCGATCGCGAACCGCGCACCTGGGAGCGCCCGAGCGACCACGCCCCGGTGCTGGTCACGATCGACGACTGATCCGGCGTCCGGCGACGCCCGCATAGCGCATGGTCCCAACCAGAAGCGGTTCTCGACGCGGATCACCGCGGATGAACGCGGATTGAGCGGACAAGAGGATGCTCTATCCGCGTAGATCCGCTCTTATCCGCGTCGAAAGCCTTCGCCTCTGCATACGTATGCAACCCGACTGCCCCGTCGGCGCGCTTGTTGCGGAGGCCGGCGCCGTCTAGCGTGGCCGCACGCCAACAGGGAGCGACGCGATGCGCCTTGCCTTCGTCTTTCGTCCGATGGCTCTGATCGCTGCCGTGCTCGCGATCGCGCCGGCCGCCGCTTCCGCCACGCCCGCGCCGCGCGCTGCCCACGTCGTCGATCACACCCCCGAACCCTACGTCCGCATCGCGCATCCGGAATGGACCCGCGACGCGGCGATCTACCAGATCAATACCCGCCAGTTCACGCCCGAAGGCACGTTCCGCGCCGCGCAGGCGCAGCTGCCGCGGCTGCGCGCGCTCGGGGTCGACATCCTGTGGCTGATGCCGGTGCATCCGATCGGCGCCGAGCGTCGCAAGGGCAGGCTCGGCAGCCCCTACGCCGTGCAGGACTACCTGGCGGTGAACCCGGAGTTCGGCAGCGTCGACGACCTGAAGGCGTTCGTCGACGCCGCGCACGCGCAGGGCATGCACGTGATCCTCGACTGGGTCGCGAACCACACCGCCTGGGACAACGCGCTGCGTACGGACCACCCGGACTGGTACAAGCGCAGCTGGGACGGGAATTTCCGGCCGACGCCGTGGTGGGACTGGACCGACATCATCGAACTCGACTACCGGCGGAAGCCGCTGCGCGAGTACATGGCGAAGGCGATGCGGTACTGGGTGGAGGAGGTCGGCGTCGACGGGTTCCGCGCCGACGTCGCCGGTTTCGTGCCGCTCGACTTCTGGGAGGACGTGCGCGCCGAGCTCGACACGGTCAAGCCGGTCTTCATGCTCGGCGAATGGGAATCGCGCGACCTGCACGCCGCGGCGTTCGACGCCACCTACGCGTGGAGCTGGTGGGACGCGATGCACAAGATCGCGCAGGGGCAGGCCGACACCAATGCGCTGCACGGCTACTACAGCTGGAACGAGAACTTCTACCCGAAGGACGCGCTGCGGATGGTGTTCACCTCCAACCACGACAAGAACTCGTGGGAGGGTACCGACCGCGAGCTCTTCGGCGACATGCTGCCCGCGGCGATCGCGCTCTCGGTCGTCGGCGAAGGCATGCCGATGTTCTACAACGGCCAGGAAGCGGGCCTCGACAAGCGCCTGGAATTCTTCGAGAAGGATCCGATCGCGTGGCGCGAGCATCCGAACGCCGCGCTGATCCGCGAACTGCTCGCGCTGAAGTCGGCGACGCCGGCGCTCGCCAATGGCGCGTGGGGCGCGACGATGGTGCACGTGCCGAGCGACGCCCAGGGCAAGGTGCTGAGCTTCGTGCGGGGCGACGCGGCTTCGAAGGTGTTCGCGGTCTTCAACCTGGCGCCGGACGCACGCACCGTCGTCTTCCGCGAAGGCCTCTATCCGGGGGATTACCGCGAATTCCGCGGCGGCGACGTGACGCTGCGCGAAGGCGAGCCGATGACGCTCGCCCCGTGGCAGTACCGGATCTTCGTGCGGCGCTAGTCGATGAACTGCCGGTCGAATTCCGCCACCGGCACCGGCCGGCCGAACAGGTAGCCCTGGACCTCGTCGCAGCGCAGCAGGCGCAGCAGCTTGGCCTGTTCCTCTTCCTCGACGCCTTCGGCCACGACGCGCAGGCCGAGCGAATGCGCGAGGCCGATCGTGTTCGTCACCAGCGACAGCGATTCGGGACTCTGCGAGATGTCGGCGACGAAGGTGCGGTCGATCTTCAGCGTGTCGCACGGCAGTCGCGACAGATAGTTGAGCGACGAATACCCGGTGCCGTAATCGTCGATCGCGACGCCGCAGCCGACGTCGCGCAGCGACTGCA
>CAMPHE010000302.1 GCA_946885815.1 uncultured Arenimonas sp. | reverse complement strand
ATCACGAAGTACCTCGACTTCGTGCTGGTGATCCTGCTCGCGTTCGGCGTCAGCTTCGAGCTGCCCGTGGCGGTGGTGGTGCTGGTGGTGCTGGGCATCGTCACGCCGGCGCAGCTGCGCGAATACCGCGGCTACGTGATCGTCGGCGTGTTCATCGTCGCGGCGGTGATCACGCCGCCGGACGTCGTCTCGCAGCTGATGCTGGCGATCCCGATGTGCCTGCTCTACGAGCTGGGCATCGTCGCCGGCGCGCTGCTGCGCCGCCCGGCCGCCGCCGGCTGACGCGATGGCCGTGCCGGCCACGTTCCTGCGCCGCTACGCCGCGTACAGCGTCGACGTCGCGATCGTGCTCGTCATCGCCGTGCCGCTGGTCGCGTGGCAGCTGGGCGACGTGCGGGCGGCCTTCGACATGGCGGTCGCGTCGCTCCAGCAGCGGCTGTTCGAGCTGTTCGACAGCGCGCTGTACGACGGCGCGCTGTACGACGCGGGTCCGTTCGAACTGGCGCGGCGCTGGGCCGACGACCCCGGACTGCGGGCCGGCCTCGCCGCGCTCGCCGACGTGGTGCTCGACGCGCTCGTGGTCGCCATGCTGATCGTCGTGCTCGCGGCCGCGGTCTGGTTCATCGGCTTCGAATCGTCGGCGCGGCAGGCGACGCCCGGCAAGGCCGCGCTCGGCCTGCGCGTGATCGCGGTCGACGGCGGCCGGCCGTCGTTCGGCCGCGTGGCCGCGCGTTTCATCGCCGGCGCGCCGTCGTGGGCGCTGCTGCACCTCGGCCACGCGATGGCGGCATGGACGAAGGACCGGCGCGCGCTGCACGACCTGATCGCCGGCACGCGCGTCGTGCAGTGCGACGCGCCGGGCACGCCGCTGCCGGCGTGGGCCACGGCGTGGCTGTTCCTGCAGGTGGCCGCGTTCTTCGGCCTCACCGGTTTCGTGCTGCTGCGCTATGCGCAGCTGCTGAACGAAGCCGTCGGCGCCTCCGGCTGAAGCCGGATCACGCCGCCAGCGTGTCGTCCGTCGCCGCCGGCGCCGGCAGGTCGAAGATCTCGCGCCAGCCGTGGTAGTAGAAGCCGAACATCACCACGTACAGCGCGAGCATCAGCACGAGGTACAGCGGGATCGCCACCGCCACGGCCAGCAGCTTGCTCGCCATCGCAAGCAGGCCGACCACCAGCGCGATGACGACCGCGGCGATCAGCAGCAGCACGAAGCCGACGAACGCCATCGCGATCGCGAAGCCGAGGAACGGCAGCAGGTTGCGCAGCGCCCCCGCGAACCCGTCGCGCAGCGAATCGAGCACGCCGCGCCCGCGCAGCGCCGCCTGCGCGAACGCCAGCATGTAGGCGTTGCCGAGCAGCGTCAGCAGGAACATCGCGCCCAGCAGCCACAGGAAGAAGCCCCCCGGCGGCGGCGCGAGGCCGCTCATGTCCGGCTGCCCGCCCGGTGGCGCCGCCGCCATCCGCGCCACGATCGCGAGCAGCGCGTCCTTGCCCGGCAGCACCAGCAGCAGCGCGGCGAGCGCCACCACGTACACCGCGACGAACGCCAGCGACAGCAGCACCATGTGCCGCGCGAAGCCGGGCAGACGGTACCCGTCGAAGATGTCGGAGGCGGCCACCGCCTCGCCGCGCTCGCAGCGGTCGAGCAGGCGGAACGCGGCGCCCATCAGCGGCGGCATCAGCACCAGGCTCAGCACCAGCGACAGCGCGTACGCCGCGATATACGCCGCCGATCCAGGCGCGGCCAGCGCATCGCCCGCGATCTGTATCACCGACGGCACCAGCCCGACCGCCAGCAGCCACAGGAAGCCGCCGAACAGCGCGCCCGGGTTGCGGCGGCCGACATCGAGCCCCTTCATCAGCCAGTCGAACGGCGCACCCATCGAAACATTCTTCACGGTCACTTGCTGCTCCCGATGCGGGCGCGATGCTGCGCCACGTGGACGAACCGGCGCAGCACGCGCCGCGCCAGCGGTGCCGGCCGCACGTCCTGCAGCAGCCGGCGATGATCGTGGCCTTCGCCGGCCAGCGCGTCGGCGCGCGCGGCGATGTAGCCGCGCATCACGCCGGTGTTGAACTCGGGATGGAACTGCACGCCCCAGGTCGCTTCGCCCCAGCGGAACGCGTGGCAGTCGTCGAGGCCGGAACGCGCCAGCACCCGCGCCTGCGGCGGCGCCGAGACCACCGATTGCTGGTGCGTCGCCTGCGCGAGGAAGCGGTCCGGCAGCCCGGTGAACAGCGGATCGTTCGCCGCGTCGGCTTCGAGCGTGAGCGCCACGGTGCCCATCTCGCGGCCGCGCGGGTTCCAGTCGACGCGGCCGCCGAGCGCGTGCGCGAGCAGCTGGTGCCCGTAGCAGATGCCGAAAAGCGCCTGCCCGGCGTGCGCGGCATCGCGCAGCCACGCGGCCGAGCGTTCGCTCCAGTCCTCGCGGTCGGTGACCATCGCGCCGGAACCGGTGACCAGCACGCCGGCGAAATCGCGCGCGTCCGGCAGCGGCGCGCCCTGGGTCACCGCCAGCTGCCGCACCTGCCGGCCGTGCAGCCCGGCGGCGACGCGGATCCAGTGGCCGAAGCCACCGTGCCGGCGCAGCGAGGGGATCGGCGCGCCGGTCTCGAGGATCAGGAAGGGTTTCATGCGTGACTCGAAATCCGGCCGGAAATCAGGCGCTGCGCGGGTCGCGGCTATACTAGCGCGCTTTCCCGCACGGCGACCCGCGATGAGCGCTCCGACCTTCCAGGAACTGATCCAGCGGCTGAACGCATACTGGTCCGGACAGGGCTGCGTGCTGATCCAGCCGCTCGACCTCGAGGTCGGCGCGGGCACGTTCCACCCCGCCACGTTCCTGCGCGCGCTCGGCCCCGAGCCGTGGAGCGCCGCTTACGTGCAGCCGTGCCGCCGTCCGACCGACGGCCGCTATGGCGAGAACCCGAACCGCCTGCAGCGCTACTACCAGTACCAGGTGGTGCTGAAGCCGAACCCCGACGACATCCTCGATCTGTACATCGGCTCGCTGAAGGCGCTGGGCATCGACCCGCTGGTGCACGACCTGCGTTTCGTCGAGGACAACTGGGAATCGCCGACGCTGGGCGCGTGGGGCCTCGGCTGGGAGGTCTGGCTCAACGGGATGGAAGTGACGCAGTTCACCTACTTCCAGCAGGCCGGCGGCCTCGAATGCCGGCCGGTCA
>CAMPHE010000301.1 GCA_946885815.1 uncultured Arenimonas sp. | reverse complement strand
TCAACCTGCACAAGACCTTCTGCATCCCGCACGGCGGCGGCGGCCCGGGCGTCGGCCCGTGCGCGGTGAAGTCGCACCTGGCGCCGTTCCTGCCCAAGGCGTTCGACGCCGACGGCCTGCGCACGCCCGGCGTCGGTGCCGGTGAAGTCGGCATGGTGAGCGCGGCGACGTTCGGCTCGGCGTCGATCCTGCCGATCAGCTGGATGTACATCACGATGATGGGTGCCGCCGGCCTGCGCCGGGCGACCCAGGTGGCGCTGCTGAACGCGAACTACGTCGCCAGGCGCCTCGCCGACCATTACGAGACGCTCTACACCGGCCGCAACGGACTGGTGGCGCACGAATGCATCCTCGACCTGCGCCCGCTGAAGGACGAGACCGGCATCAGCGCCGAGGACGTCGCCAAGCGGCTGATCGACTTCGGCTTCCACGCCCCGACGCTGAGCTTCCCGGTGCCCGGCACGCTGATGGTGGAGCCGACCGAAAGCGAGTCGCAGCACGAACTGGACCGCTTCGTCGACGCGATGATCCAGATCCGCGAGGAGATCCGCGCGATCGCCGACGGCCGGCTCGACCGCGAGGACAACCCGCTGAAGCACGCGCCGCACACCGCCGCCGCGGTGTCGGGCAGCGAATGGACGCACGCCTACCCGCGCGAGCTGGCCGCGTTTCCGCTGCCGTCGCTGAAGCAGGCGAAGTACTGGCCCCCGGTCGCGCGCGTGGACAACGTCTGGGGCGACAAGAACGTCATGTGCGCCTGCATTCCGGTGGATGCGTACAAGGACGAAGCCGAAGCCTGATCCGGACACCGCCGCGATGACCCGCGTACTCCTCGGCATCGTGCTCGTCGGCCTGCTGGCGTACGCGGCGGCGTGCGTTCTGGTGTATTCCCGGCAGCGCGACCTCGTGTACTACGGGGCGGCTACCCGGGCCGACGCCGCGACGACGGATTTCGCGCTGCGCCGGGACGGCGGCGTCGTGCTTCGCGGCTGGGTGTCGAATCCGGGCCGGCGCGACGTGCTGCTGTTCTTCGGCGGCAATGCCGAGGCGGTGCAGTACGCGCGCGACGAGTTCGAGGCGTGGGTACCCGGGCGCACGGGTTATTTCGTCGCCTATCGCGGCTACGGGGCGAGCACCGGCGAACCGTCGCAGGACGCGATCCTCGCGGACGCGCTGGCGCTCCACGACGATGTCGTCGCGCGCCATCCGGGCGCGCGCGTCGCGCTCGTCGGCCGCAGCCTCGGCAGCGGCGTCGCCGCCCACGTCGCCGCGCACCGGTTCGCCGACCGGCTCGTGCTGGTGACGCCTTACGACAGCCTGGCCGCGGTCGCGAGCCACCACTATCCGTGGCTGCCGATCCGATGGCTGGCGACCGAGCGCTACGACTCGGCCACGGCGCTGCGGGGCTACCGGGGCGACGTGATGGTGGTGCGCGCAGGGGGCGACGGCGTGATCCCGCCGGCCAGTACCGACCGACTGCTCGACGTCCTCCCGGACGCGCACGTCGTCGCGGTCGCCGACGCGGGTCACGACCTTCCCCTCGCGACGCCGGAGGTGAGTAGCGCCCTCGCCCGGTTCCTCGCGCCGGCGCCGGACGCGCGATGACCGCAGGGGCGCGACGAGCGCTCTGCTAACCTCGCGGGCATGTCCACTCCCCCCTTGCCGCGCATGGCGCGACGCTTCCGCGGCTACCTGCCGGTCGTCGTCGACGTGGAGACCGGCGGCTTCGACTGCACGCGGCACGCGCTGCTGGAGATCGCCGCGATCCCCATCGAACTCGATGCTGCCGGCGACTACGTTCCGGGCGAAACCATCACCACGCATGTCGAGCCCTACCCCGGTTCGGAAATCGACCCGAAGTCGCTGGAAATCACCGGCATCCGCCTCGACACCGCGCTGCGCGGCGCGCTGGCCGAGCGCGCCGCGCTCGATCACGTGTTCGTGCCGGTGCGGGCGGCCGCGAAACGCCACGGCTGCCAGCGGGCGATCCTGGTCGGCCACAACGCGCATTTCGACCTCGGCTTCCTCAATGCGGCCGTGGCCCGGGTGGGTCACAAGCGCAACCCGTTCCACCCGTTCAGCACCTTCGACACCGTGACGTTGGCGGGCATGGCGTACGGGCAGACGGTGCTGAGCCGGGCGCTGCAGGCCGCCGGGCTGGACTGGGACGGGACCCAGGCACATTCGGCGGTCTACGACACCGAGCGCACGGCGGCCCTGTTCTGCCTGATCCTCAACCGCTGGCGCCGGTTCGCGGGCGATTCCGCGTTGCTTTCCGTCACCGGCGACCTCCCGGAAGCCCTGCCCCCCCACGAGGACACACTGCCATGATCCACGACTCGATCCTCGGCACCGTCGGCGACACGCCGATCGTCCGCATCAACCGCCTCGCGCCCGACGGCGTGCGCATGTACGCGAAGCTCGAGTTCTTCAACCCGATGTCGTCGGTGAAGGACCGGCTGGCGCTGGCGATCATCGTCGACGCCGAACAGCGCGGCACGCTGAAGCCGGGGCAGATGGTCGTCGAGGCGACGTCGGGCAATACCGGCATCGCGCTGGCGATGGTCTGCGCGGCGCGCGGCTATCCGTTCGTCGCGTTCATGTCGGACTCGTTCTCGGTCGAGCGGCGCAAGCTGATGCGCGCGCTCGGCGCGAAGGTGATCCTGACGCCCGCCGCGGAACGCGGCAGCGGCATGGTGCGCGCGGCCGAGGCGTTCGCGGCGGAACACGGCGCGTTCCTCGCGCGCCAGTTCGAGAACCCGGCCAACCCCGACTACCACGCGGCGACGACCGGTCCGGAGATCCTGCGCGACTTCGCCGGACGCCGGCTCGACTGGTTCGTCACCGGCTACGGCACCGGCGGCACGCTCAGCGGCGCCGGCCGCGTGCTGAAGGCCGCGCGGCCCGGGCTGAAGATCGCCGTCTGCGAGCCGGAAGGCGCGTCGCTGCTCGCCGGCAAGGACTGGCAACCGCACAAGATCCAGGGCTGGACGCCGGACTTCATTCCGGCCGTCCTCGATCGCGACATCTTCGATCGCATCGAAGCGGTGAACGACGTGGTCGCGCGCGACACCGCGCGCGCGTTGGCGACGCAGGAAGGCATCTTCTGCGGCATCAGCGGCGGCGGCACCTTCGCCGCGGCGCTGGCGGTGGCGAAGACGCTGCCGGCCGACAGCGTGGTGCTGGCG
>CAMPHE010000300.1 GCA_946885815.1 uncultured Arenimonas sp. | reverse complement strand
CGCCGCGATCGCGCCGCCGTCGCCGGTGGCGCCGAGCGAGAAGTTGACGATGTTGACGCCCGCGGCGCCGAGGTGCGAGCCGACCAGACCGATCACGCCGGGACGGTCGTCGTTGCGCATCAGCAGCAGGTGCGCGAGCGGGTCGAAATCCAGCTCCACGCCGTCCAGCCGTACGACGCGCGGGCCGCGATGCAGCGTCGCCTCGATCCCGCGCACCGCGCCGCCGCCTTCGACGCGCAGCTTCAGCAGCCGGTCGAAGCCGTCGCCGTCGCCGCCGAGTGTCTCGGACACTTCCAGTCCGCGCGCCGCCGCTTCCTGCAGGGCGTTCACCGGTGTCACCCGGCCCGACGCGGAGCCGAGCAGCGACGCCACCAGCAGGCGCGTCAGCGGGCGCGGGTCGAGACCCTCCGTGCGGCCGGCGTAGACGACCTGCAGCTTCACGGGCGCCGGCACCAGACGCGATGCGAGCCGTCCGAGCGCCGTCATCAGCGGCATCCATGGACCGACCTCGCGCGCGGTTTCCGGCGTCAGCGGCGGCAGGTTCACGCAGCCGGCGACGGCGCCGGTGGCGACGAAATCGATCACCTGCCGCGCGAGGATCGTGCTCACCGCCTGCTGCGCCTCGCCGGTGCTGGCGCCGAGGTGCGGCGTCAGGATCAGCTTGGGATGACCGCGCAGCGGCGAATCCTTCGGCAGCGGCTCGGTCGCGAACGTGTCGAGCGCGGCGCCGCCGAGATGGCCGTCGTCCAGCGCCTGCAGCAGTGCCGCCTCGTCGACGAGCCCGCCACGCGCGGCGTTGACGAGGAACGCGCCCGGTTTCATCGCGCGCAGACGGGCGGCGTCGAGCAGGTTCGTCGTCTCTTTCGTGCGCGGCACGTGCAGCGTCACGACGTCCGCCCACGCGAGCAGCGCGTCGAGCGTCATCAGCGGCACGCTGCCCTTGCCCGCCGCCGCCGCCGGCAGGAACGGATCGAACGCCGCCACGTCCATGCCGATGCCCAGCGCCTTGCGCGCGACGGTGGCACCGATGCGGCCGAGCCCGACCACGCCGAGCTTCTTGCCTTCGAGCTCGAAACCGGTGAGGCCGGCTTTCGGCCATTCGCCGGCCTTCATGCCGGCGTCGGCGCGCGGCACGTGGCGCGCGAGCGCGAACAGCAGGCTCAGCGCGTGCTCGGCGGCCGCGAGGGTATTGCCGTCGGGCGCGTTCATCACCGCGATGCCGCGGGCGGTCGCCGCGTCGACGTCGATGGTGTCGACGCCGGCGCCGGCGCGGCCGATCACCTTCAGCTTCGTCGCGCCGGCGAGCGCTTCGGCCGTCACCGGCGTCGCCGAGCGCACCAGCAGCGCATCGACTTCGCCGAGCCTCGCGGCGAGCTCGGCCGGGTCCTTGATGGGGTCGGAAACGTCCACGTCCCAGCCGGCCGCGCGGAACAGCGCCAGCCCGTCTTCATGGATGCCGTCGCAGGCGAGTACGCGCATGGGGAGTTCGCTCCGGGTCGGGAAAGGGGACCCGCTCCGCGCCCGGGGGCGCGCGACCATCGGAGCACCGACGCGGAGGCGGCGGCGTGAACCGCGGGTCTGGAGACGGGGCTGAAGCCAGCATGGGAGTCCAGGACCAACGCCCGCACGATAGCGCCGCCCGCGCGCCACCCGCAATCGCCGCATGACCTTCGACCTATGTCCGGCCGGGAGTGAAGGTCCAGAATCGGCCGGCCCGACCGCCCGGCGGCGGCACTCCCTTTCCCTTGCGGCCCGCCAACGGGCCTGGAGCCTGCTCGTGACCCTTTCCCGATTCAAACCCCTCGGCCTCGCCCTCGCCGTGAGCGTCGCGCTGGCCGCGTGCCAGAAGACCGATGCCCCGGACGCGACCGTCGCGGCCCCGGCCGAACCGGCCGCGCCCGCGGTCGACCTGTCGACGCTGAAGACGCAGTCGATCGCGTTCACCGCGGCGGACGTCGACCCCGAGATCTCCGCCTGCGTCGATCTCGGCGCGCACGTCAACGGCAAGTGGCTCGCCGCCAATCCGGTCCCGGCCGACCGCACCACGTGGGGCAGCTTCGAAGTGCTCGGCGAGCGTTCGCTCGAGATCCAGCACGCGCTGGTGCAGAACCTCGCGAAGCAGGACGGCGCCACCGGCACCGCCAAGCTGATCGGCGACGTCTGGGCCACCGGCATGGACGAGGCGACCATCGAAGCCGCCGGCATCACGCCGATCCAGCCGCTGCTCGACGAGATCGCGGCGCTGCAGACGCAGGAGCAGATCGCGCAGTACCTGCGCGAGAGCAACGCCGAAGGCCGCGGCTTCGTGTTCGGCTTCGGGCCGAGCCCGGACTTCAAGAACCCGGAACTCAACATCGCCTACGCGAGCCAGGCGGGCCTCGGCCTGCCGGACCGCGACTACTACTTCGACGACCAGTACGCCGAGATCCGCGCGAAGTACGAACAGCACATCGCCAACATCCTGGCGCTCGCCGGCGCCGACGAGGCCACCGCGAAGCAGCAGGCCGCCGACGTGATGGCGTTCGAGACGCGCCTCGCGAAGGTGTCGCTGTCGAACAAGGAGCTCTCGCGCGACGTCGAGAAGTACTACAACCCGGTGACGCTGGCCGAGGCCGACGCGGTCTCGCCGAACTTCCCGTGGACCACGTTCTTCGAATCGCAGGGCCTCGCCGCGCCGGAGATGTTCTCGCTCGCGCAGCCCGACTTCCACAAGGAAGTCAGCGTGATGCTCGAGGACGTGCCGGCCGCGACCTGGCAGGCGTACCTGCGCTACCAGACGGTCGACAGCGCCGCGCCGTTCCTGTCGAGCGCCTTCGCGCAGGAGAACTTCGACTTCTACAACAAGACCCTGCGCGGCCAGCAGGAAATGCAGCCGCGCTGGAAGCGCGTGCTCAACACGATCAACGGCCAGATGGGCGAGGCGCTGGGCGAGGAATACGTCGAGGTCGCGTTCTCGCCGGAAGCCAAGGCGCGGATGGAGCAGCTCGTCGCCAACCTCGGCGAGGCGCTGAAGGCCCGGCTCGAGAAGCTCGACTGGATGGGTGACGACACCAAGGCGAAGGCGCTCGAGAAGTGGGCCGCGTTCACGCCGAAGATCGGCTACCCGGACAAGTGGCGCGACTGGAGCGGCCTGAGCACCAGCCGCGACAGCTACGTCGGCAACCTGATGGCCGCCAACGAGTTCAACTAC
>CAMPHE010000299.1 GCA_946885815.1 uncultured Arenimonas sp. | reverse complement strand
GCCCCGGCGCTGATGATCGCCTGCGGCCTGGCCCTGAGGAGCTTCGACTGATGGCCAGAATCAATCTACTTCCGTGGCGTGCCGAGCGGCGAGCACTTCGCCAGAAGGAATTCGTCACGATGCTCGGCTTCGCCGCCGGCGCGGCGATCCTGCTGAGCTTCCTCATCGTCATGTACTACAACGGCCAGATCGAAGGGCAGGAAGCGCGCAACGCGTACCTCGAGGCCGAGATCAAGAAGGTCGAGGCGCAGATCGCCGAGATCGACGAGCTCGACAAGAAGAAGGCGAACCTGCTGGCGCGCAAGGAAGTGATCGAACAGCTGCAGGCCAGCCGGTCGCAGATGGTCCATCTCTTCGACGAACTGGTCCGCACGATTCCCGAAGGCGTGCGCCTGAACTCGATCCAGCAGGCGGGCGAAACGCTCACGCTGGAGGGCTACGCGCAGTCCAACGCGCGCGTCAGCTCGTACATGCGCAACCTCGAGGCGTCCGGGTGGATCACCAACCCGGACCTCAAGGTCATCGAGGCGAAAGGCGGTGACAAGGGGCTGCCGAACATGTTCTCGCTGCGCGTGACCCTGAAGAATCCCAGCGCCACCGAGGAAGAAGGCGACGGCACCGCCGCCGTCGCGGCGCAGCCGGCCGCGGGAGGTGCGAAGTGAGTGCGAAGAAGGTCGATCTCCGCAACCTCGATTTCAACAATGCCGGCGCGTGGCCGATCCAGGTCAAGATCGCGGCGTGCATCCTGCTCGGCGTGCTGATCGTCGGGGCCGTCTGGTACTTCATCGTTTCCGACAAGCGGCTCGTGCTCGAACAGCGCGAACAGACCGAGCGCGATCTGCGTTCCGACTTCGAGCAGAAGCAGGGCCGCGCCGCCAACCTGGAGCCGCTCAAGCAGCAGCTGGCGCAGATGGAAGTGATGCTCCAGCAGATGCTGCGGCAGCTCCCGAGCAAGAACGAGATGCCCGACCTGATCGTCGACGTCTCGCAGACGGCGCTCGCCAGCGGCATCACGAACGAGCTGTTCCAGCCCGGTGCCGAGAACCGGCTCGAGTTCTATGCCGAGAAGCCGATCGCGCTGCGGATGGTGGGCACCTACCACCAGTTCGGCGCCTTCGTGAGCGGCGTCGCGTCGCTGCCGCGCGTGGTCATCATGACCATGCACGACATTTCGCTGACGCCTCGCGACGGCAACGAAGCCACGCTCGAACTCGAAGGCACCGTGAAGACCTACCGCTACCTCGACGAGGATGAAGAGGCCGCGGCCGCCAGCGCCGGAGGTGGCAAGTGACGTTCCCGATCGCCACACGCAGATTCCTGGTCGCGACGACCTTCGTGCTGGTCGCGCTCTCGCTGGGCGGCTGCACGCGCGGCAGCCGCGATCTCGAGGCGTGGGTCGCCGAGGTCCGGGCCCGGCCGGCGCCGCCGCTCGACCCGTTGCCGGTGATGAAGCAGTTCGAGACGTTCGAGTACGCCGCGCAGCATCTGCGCGATCCGTTCTCGCCGCCGACGCCCGACGCGGATGGCGGTGGCGGCATGCGTCCGGATCCGAACCGGCGCAAGGAAGTGCTCGAGGCCTTCCCGCTGGACAGCCTCGACATGGTCGGCACGATCGGTGCCGGCGACGACGTCATCGGCCTGGTGATGGGGCCCGACCGGGTCACCTACCGGGTCCGCCCGGGGAATTACATGGGACTGAGCGAAGGTCGCGTGGTAGGCGTGTTCGAAGACCGGATCGACCTGGTCGAACTCGTTCCGGATGGGGCGGGTGGCTGGCTTGAGCGTCAAGCCAAGATCGCCCTTGAAGACAATTGATTGGGGGAATGCACGATGACCGCTATTAAGACGATCGACCAGGGCAAGGGCGCCAAGCGGACCTGGGTACTGACGATGGCGCTGCTCGCCGTCGGTATGGCGACGTCACTGTCGGCCACGGCGGCGAACGTCCTCCAGGACGTCCGCTACGCGTCGGCCCCCGGTGGCAAGGTCGACATCACCCTCCAGTTCGCCGAGCCGGTGGGCGACGTGCAGGCCTTCACCACCGACACGCCGCCGCGCATCGCCGTCGACATCCCCGACACCAGCAACGGACTCGACAAGCGGCGCATCGTGATCGGCAGCGGCGCGACTTCGGCCGTCTCGGCCGTCGAAGCCGGCGGCCGCACGCGTGTCGTCGTCGACCTGTTCCGCCCGGCGGGATACACGACCCGCAGCGCCGGCAACCTGCTCGTGCTCACGGTCGACGCCGGCGCGGCCGGCCTCGCCGGCGGTGCCATGGCGAACCCGGCCGATCCCACCAAGCGCGTCGCTTCCGGAATCGAGGTCGCCAACGTCGACTTCCGCCGCGGCGAGAACGGCGCGGGCCGGGTGATCCTGCGATTCGACGACCCGGGTGCCACGGCCGACCTCCGCAACGAAGGATCGCGTGTCGTGGTCGACGTCGCGAACGCCTCGATTCCGGAAAATCTGCGCCGTCGCCTCGACGTCACCGACTTCGCGACGCCCGTGCAGGCCGTCGACGCGGTGTCGAACGCCGGCGCCACGCGCCTCGTGATCGACACCAACGGCGCCTACGAGTCGATGGCCTACCAGACCGGCAACGAGTACGTGATCGAGATCGCGCCGAAGCGCGGCGCGGTGATCGCCTCGGCCGCACCGACGGCCGCGGGCCAGGTGCCGTCCGACCTCGACGATGCCGTCTACACGGGCCGTCCGGTGACGTTCAACTTCCAGGACGTGCCGGTGCGCACGGTGCTGCAGCTGATCGCCGAAGAATCGAACCTCAACATCGTCGCGTCCGACACCGTGCAGGGCAACGTCACGCTGCGCCTGATCAACGTGCCGTGGGACCAGGCGCTCGACATCGTGCTGCGCGCCAAGGCGCTGGACAAGCGTCGTGACGGCAATGTCGTGTGGATCGCGCCGCAGGCCGAAATCGCTGACTACGAGAAGGCCCGCGCCGACGCCCGCATCGCGATGGAAGACCGCGAGGAGCTCGTCACCGAGTACATCGCGATCAATTACGGCAACGCCGAGGACATCGCGACGCTCTTGACAGAAGACAGCAAGAGCAGTGGCGGCGGCAGTTCGGCTTCAACCAGTGGCCAACAAATTACCAAAGGGTTCCTGTCGTCCCGCGGCAGCGTCAGCTTTGATACTCGCACCAACACGCTGCTGGTGATCGACACGCCGAAGAAG
>CAMPHE010000298.1 GCA_946885815.1 uncultured Arenimonas sp. | reverse complement strand
GCCGCCTTCCATCCGCTGCGGCGAATGCGGCACGTCCGGCGGCAGGTAGAACATCTCGCCGGCGCGGATCGGGATGTCGCGGCGCGCGCCGTCCTCCTGCACGCGCAGCACCATCTCGCCCTCGAGCTGGTAGAACAGTTCGGCGCCGACGTCGACGTGGTAGTCGGTGCGTGCATTCGGCCCGCCGACGATCATCACGATGAAATCGTCGTCGACGATGCACTTGTTGCCGACCGGCGGCTTCAGCAGGTGGCGGTGTTCGTCGATCCAGGCCTGCAGGTTGAAAGCGGGGGCGAGGGGCATCGTCTTCTCCGGGTCAGGCGGCGCCGCCGTGGCGGTCGCTTCGCGGCCACAGCACGCGTTGGCACCAGTCCTCGAGAGTTTCCGGGTCGGCGCGATAGCGCGGGATGAAGGCGGGCACGACCGCGGCGTACCACTGCGCCCAGCGTTCGACGTCGGCGAGATCGGCGAAGTGGCACCATCGCGAGACGTTCGGCGCCGGCCGCTCGGGCGGCGCGGGGAATTCGGCCGCGAGCTCGGGCGCGTCGGCGATCGCGCGGGCGAGGGCCCGGGTCTCGACCGCGACCCAGCCGTCCGCCTCGTCCTCGCGCAGGTACTGGAACAGCGACACCATCGACGCGAGCGGGTGGTTGCTGTTGCCCGGCAGGCTGATCGTGAGCGCGAACTCGCCCGGTCGGAACGGCGCCGTCTTCGCGTTCAGCGCGAAATCGAAGGCCATCGACAGCGGCCCCTGGCCGTGCTGCCAGCACAGCCGGCGCCCGGCGCGCCGCCGCATGCCGTGCGCATCGGCGACCGGGCCGAACACCGCCTCGAAACGCGACTGGAAGGCGTCCGGCCCCGGGACGCGCGTCATCGGCCGCGGCCCCGCACCGCGGCGATGCACTTGAGCTCGATCGCGATCGGCGTGGGCAGCGCGGTGATGCCGAGCGTCGTGCGGCACGGCGCGCTCGCGGCATCGGGGAAATATTCGGCCCACGTGGCGTTGTAGGCGCGGAAGTCGCGCGCCATGTCGGTCAGGTACACCGTCACGTCGACCAGGTCTTCCCAGCGCGCGCCGCTGGCCTCGAGCACCGCGCGCACGTTGCCGAACACCGAGTGGCACTGCGCGACGATGTCGTACGACTGCAGCACCCCGACGGCGTCGAGCACGTTGCCCGGGATCGTGTCGCTGCCGGGCGTGCGCGGACCGATGCCCGAAAGGAACAGCAGGTCGCCGACGCGGCGCGCATGCGGATAGTGGCCGACCGGCCGCGGCGCGGCATCGGCGTGGACGACATCGGACATCAGGCTTCCTCGCGACGGTTGCGGATGTGCCGCATCGCCAGCGCGTAGGCGTCGGGCAGCTCTTCGGGCGAATCGACGCCCATGCCCAGCTCGCGCACGCGGCCGTCGAGCAGCGAATACACCCAGCCGTGCACGCCGACCTTCTGCCCGCGCGCCCACGCGTCGCGGATGATCGTCGTGCGGCAGACGTTGACCACCTGTTCGACCACGTTGAGCTCGCACAGCCGCGCATGCTTCAGCGCCTCGAGGTCCAGCTCGTCGAGCAGCGCCCGGTGTTTCGACGCGACATCGGCGACGTGGCCGAGCCAGTTGTCGGCCAGCCCGACGCGCTTGCCGGTGAGCGCCGCGTGCACGCCGCCGCAGCCGTAATGGCCGACGACGAGGATGTGTTCCACGTTCAGCACGTCGACGGCGAACTGGATCGTGCTCAGGCAGTTGAGGTCGGTGTGCACGACCACGTTGGCGACGTTGCGGTGCACGAACACCTCGCCGGGCATCAGCCCGGTGATCTGGTTCGCCGGGACGCGCGAATCGGAACAGCCGATCCACAGGTATTTCGGGTCCTGCAGCTGCGACAGGCGCTTGAAGAACCCGGGGTCCTCCGCGCGGACGCGGTCGGCCCACGCCTTGTTGCGATCCAGCAGTTCCTTCAGCGGCATCGGCTACCCCAGTGCGATCGTGACGTTCTTGGCTTCGGTGAAGAATCGCATGGCTTCCCAGCCGCCTTCGCGGCCGACGCCGCTCTGTTTCGCGCCGCCGAACGGCGTGCGCAGGTCGCGATTCATCCAGGTGTTGATCCAGACCACGCCGGCCTGCAGCCGCTCGGCGAGCCGGTGCGCGCGGCGCAGGTCGCTCGTCCAGACGCTGGCCGCGAGGCCGTACGTGGCCGCGTTGGCCAGCGCCAGCGCCTCGTCGTCGTCGCGGAAGCGCTGCAGCGTCACGACCGGGCCGAAGATCTCCTCGGTATTGGTGCGGCACGACGGACCGAGGCCTTCGATGACCGTCGGCGCGACGAACCAGCCGTCCGCGCAGCGCCCCGGCACGCGCACCGCGTCGCCGCCGGCGAGCACGGAGCCGCCTTCGTCGCGCGCGAGCTGCACGCAGCGCAGGATCTTGTCGAAATGCGCCCGCGAGACCACCGGGCCGAGATCGGTGCCGGCGTCCAGCGGGTCGCCGACGACCATCGCCTGCGCCTTCGCGACCAGCGCGTCGCGGAATTCCTCGTAATAGGCGTCCTGCACCAGCACGCGCGAGCCGCACAGGCAGATCTGGCCGGAATTGAGGAACGCGGAGCGCGCGACGGCGTCGACGAGACCGGCGCGCGGCGCATCCGCGAACACCAGCGTGGGGTTCTTGCCGCCGAGCTCGAGCGACGTCTTCTTCAGGGCCGGTGCGCAGTGCGCGGCGATGCGGCGGCCGATCGCGGTGCTGCCGGTGAAGCTGACCGCCGCGATGTCCGGGTGCGTGACCAGCGGTTCGCCGACGCCCGGGCCGGTGCCCTGTACGATGTTCAGCACGCCGGGCGGGAAGCCGATGTCGCGCGCCGCCTCGCCGAGCATCCACGCGGTCACCGGCGTCACTTCCGACGGCTTGCCGACGACGCAGCAGCCCGCGGCGAGCGCCGGCGCGATCTTCCACGTGAACAGGTACAGCGGCAGGTTCCACGGGCTGATGCAGGCGACGACGCCGAGCGGCTGCCGCAGCGTGATGTTGAGGCCAGCCTCGCCCTGGTGCGACTCGCTGGCGAACTGCATGGCGGCCGCGGCGAAGAAGCGCAGGTTGCTGACCGCGCGCGGGATCTCGATTTCGCGCGCCAGGGTGATCGGCTTGCCGGCGTCGCGCGATTCGGCCTGGGCGAACTCTTCGACTCGCGCTTCCAGCGCATCGGCGAGGCGCTGC
>CAMPHE010000297.1 GCA_946885815.1 uncultured Arenimonas sp. | reverse complement strand
CGCGCAACCTGATGGAACTGCACGGCGGCAGCGCCACCGCGCACAGCGACGGGCTCGGCCACGGCTCCCGCTTCGTGCTGACACTGCCGCTGGCGACGCTGCCGGCGGCGCCCGCGGGCGAAGAGTTCGCGCCGCGCGCCGACACCGGCGCCGAACTCGCCGGCCTCACCGTGCTGGTGATCGAGGACGAGCCCGACATGCGCCGGCTGGTCGAACATATCCTCGGTGCCGCCGGCGCAATGGTGACGGGCGTCGGCGACGCGCCGAGCGCACTCGCGGCCTTCGCCGACCAGACCCCCGACGTGATCGTCAGCGACATCGGCCTGCCGGGCATGGACGGTTACGCGCTGCTCGGCCGGCTGCGCGAGCTGGCGCCGGCCGGGGTGCCGGCCGTGGCGCTCACCGCCTACGCGGGACCGGAGGAACGCGGCCGAGCGTTCGCCGCCGGCTACGACGCGCATCTCGCCAAGCCCGTCGAGCCGCAGGCGCTGGTCGACAGCGTCCGCGGCGTGCTGCGGGGTTCGCCGGGCTGAGGCGCATCCTCACGAATTGCTCAGCGCGTGCTCATGCCTCCAGCGCCGCAGGCAGGCACCGTGCAGCCTCCCCACCGGAGTTCCGCATGAACGACACGAAGCGCTTCGCGACCTGGACGGCCGCCGGCATCGCCGGCATCGGCGCACTGCTGATGGGCTACATGATCACCGTCGAGGGCGAGCCCGGACTGTTGCCGCTGGCGCTCGTCGTGGGCGGGCTGTCGGGGCTGGCGCTCGCCCGCCGCCGCCGCGACCGGTGAAAAAAGGACGCCCCGGCGCGGGCCGGGGCGTCCGGTGACACGCGGTGCCGATGCTTACTGCGTCTTCAGCGTCAGGCCGTTGCCCTGCAGGATCTCGCCGACCGGCTGGAAGTAGCTGGTCGCGAGGCTCGCCTGCTTGCCCTTGCAGCTGTAGTTGCCGCCCGACAGCACGCCCTGCGCCTGGTCGCCGCTGATGAACGAACCGCCGGAGTCGCCGCCCTCGGCGCAGACCTTCACCTGCGTCAGGCCGTTGATGGTGGCTTCGGGGTAGTTCACGGTGGCGTTGTAGGCCTGGATCGTGCCGCACTTGACGCCCGTGGTACGGCCCGACCGGCAGACCGACGCACCGATCGGCGCGACGCTGGCGCCGCGCACCGGGCCCACGCCCTTCACGTACGCGTTGACGGTGTGGCTGCCGGTGAGCTGCACGAAGGCACCGTCGCCGCTGCCGCCGAAGAACGAGCTGGCGAACGAACCGACCTGCGCGCCGATCGTGCGCTTGTTCGCGAGCACGAACACGCCGTCGCCGGAATTGCCGCAGTGGCCGGCGGTGACGAAGCCCTGCGAGCCGTTCTTCGTGACGCCGAAGCCGACCGAGCAGTAGTAGTAGCTGCCGCCGCTCTGCGACAGGTACTCGCTGCCGCCGTCGAACGTGACCAGCGGCTTGGGCTGCGACTCGGAATTGCGGAAGCGGATCGTCGACGCGTCGGCGCCGCTGGCGGCGACGAAGTCGATCGCGGCCTTGCGCGAGCCGGGCGCGACATCGAGCGTCACGCTGTTGTTGCGGACGTCGACCGCCCAGCCGTGGATCCCGGCGGGGATGCGGCCGGCCTGCGCGGCCAGCAGGTCGAGTTCGCCCTTCGCCGCGTCGAGCTGCGCGAGGCTGTGGCGCGCCGAGCGGAACTCGGCATTCGCCGGACCGCGCTGCGGCTGGGCCGACGTGGTCGCGACGACCAGGCGGTAGTCGCCCTTCGCGCCGCGCTCGATCCAGCTGCCGGCGTAGTTGCGGCCCTGCGAGGCGGCCAGGGACTGCGACTGCTGGGCGGCGAGGCGTTCCACCTTGAGGTACTGGGACAACTGGGCCGAGGTCATGCCCAGGTCGCGCTGCATGGCGGCCCGCTGCGCGGCGGACGGCATGTCGCCCGGAGCGGCCGAAGCGGCCATGGATACGGCGAAGGCGAGCGGCGCGAGGGCCAGTCGGGTGACGAACTTGCGCATCTGTTTCTCCTGTCGGAAGTCGAATGACGCAGGACCGGCCTGAAACGGAAAATCGCGACGCGGAACACACTCTGGCGGGTCCGGCCGCCGGAGGATGGCACGGGATGAACGCCAGTGGAACGGATTCTGTGACCGGGCTTGCAATTTTTTCCCGTACGGTGCGGTGCGGTCGGCGGGGCATGCCATCGGTCGGGACGCACTATCATGGTGCAACCTGCAGGAGCCCGCGATGGCCACCCCCGCCCGCCTCTGGGTCGTCGACGACGACCGCGCCGTCCGTTTCGTGCTCGCGCAGGCGCTGCGCGACGCCGGCTGGACGGTGCAGGCGTTCGACGGCGCGGCCGCGGCGCTGGCCGCGCTCGACGGCGGCGAGGCGCTCCCCGACCTCGTGTTCACCGACGTGCGGATGCCCGGCGTCGACGGCCTCGCGTTCCTCGACGCGCTGAAGGCGCGGCGGCCGCGCCTGCCGGTCGTGGTGATGTCGGCCTACACGGACGTGGCGAGCACGGCCGGCGCCTTCCGCGGCGGCGCGCACGAATTCCTGTCCAAGCCGTTCGACCTCGACGACGCGGTCGCGCTCGCCGCGCGCGCGTTGCCGGCGCGCGCGCCGGTCGCCAGCGAAGATTCCGGCGCCGACGCGGTGCACGCGGCCGGTGCCGGCGCCGACGCCGACGCCCTGCTGCTCGGCGACACGCCGGCGATGCGCGAACTGTTCCGCGCGATCGGCCGGCTCGCGCAGGCACCGCTGACGGTGCTGGTGACCGGCGAAACCGGTACCGGCAAGGAACTGGTCGCGCGCGCGCTGCACCGCGAATCGCCGCGCGCGCGCGCGCCGTTCATCGCGATCAACACCGCGGCCATCCCCGCCGAGCTGCTGGAATCGGAACTGTTCGGCCACGAGGCCGGCGCGTTCACCGGTGCGCACAGGCGCACGACGGGCCGCTTCGAACAGGCGCACGGCGGCACGCTGTTCCTCGACGAGATCGGCGACATGCCGGCGCCGCTGCAGGTGCGCCTGCTGCGCGTGCTGGCCGAGGGCGAATTCTTCCGCGTCGGTGGGCGCGACCCGGTGCGCGTCGACGTGCGCGTGATCGCGGCGACGCACCAGGATCTCGAAGCGAAGGTGCGCGACGGCAGTTTCCGCGCCGACCTGCTGCACCGCCTCGACGTCGTTCGCCTGCCGCTCCCGGCGCTGCGCGAACGCCGCGCCGACGTGCCGGTGC
>CAMPHE010000296.1 GCA_946885815.1 uncultured Arenimonas sp. | reverse complement strand
TCGTTGTAGTGGATCATCGACGCCAGCACCATGTAGCCGCCGTAGCTGCCGCCCTGCACGCCGACGCGGTCGGCATCGAGTTCGGGGCGCGTTTCGATCCAGTCGAGCAGCGCGCCGATGTCGCGCACCGAATCCTCGCGCTTCATCGCGTTGTCGAGCAGCAGGTAGTCCTTGCCGTAGCCCGACGAGCCGCGCACGTTCGGCACCAGCACCGCCACGCCGAGTTCCTTCACCAGGTATTGCGTCGCCGGGCTGAAATACGGCTGCGCCTGGGATTCCGGGCCGCCGTGGATGTTGATCACGACCGGGAACGGGCCGTCGCCTTCCGGGCGGTAATAGAACGCGGGGATCGTGCGCTTCGCGCCGTCGACGTCGTCGAACGTCGGGAAGCGCACCAGCGTCGGCGCGATGAACGTCGACGCGTCGAGGCCGCCGACCTCGCTCTGCGTCCAGCGCACGAGCGTGCCGGCGTCGAGGTCGATCGCGTAGACGTCGCTCGGCGATGTCGCCGAATTGAGCGTCAGCGCGAGGCGCTCGCCATCGGGCGAGAAGCCGATGCCGCCGATCACGCCCACGGGTAGCGTCGGCAACGGCAGTTCGCGATGCCCGTCGGTGGTCACGACGCGCAGCTTCGAAGCGCCGTCCTCGTTCGTCACGTACGCCAGCCGCGAACCGTCGGGCGAAAGCTCGACCGCCTCGACATCCCACGGCACGGTGCTGACCGCGGTCGGCGCGGCGGAGAACGGTGGCACGTGCTTCTGCAGCGTCAGGAACTGCCGGTTCTCGTCGGACACGAAGTACACGCCGCCGCCGGGCGCGTACTGGAACGCGCCGAACGCCGCCTTGCCGCCTTCCACCGGGAACATCTCCAGTTCGCCGGTTTCGAGGTCGAGTTCGCCGGGATACGCCTCGTTGATCGACGCGTAGCGGCCGACCAGCAGTTTCTTGCCGTCGGCCGAGAAATCCATCGCCGCCCACAGGCCGCCCTTCTCCAGTACGCGCCTCGTCTCGCCGGACCGCATGTCGCGCACGTACAGGTCGTAGTCGGCGCCGTTGCGGCCGGTGCCCGACCACGCCAGCCAGCGCCCGTCGTCCGACCACAGCGGCGAATTGTTCTGGCTGCGCTGGCCGTCGCTCAGGCGCGTCGACTCGCGCGTACCGAGGTCGTACCAGTACAGCTGCCAGAACTCGTCGCCGCCGACGTCCTTGCCGTAGACGAAGCCGTCGGCGCCCGGCGCCGGCGCCGCGTTCACCGACGCGACCGGCTCCGGGAAGAACGTGAGCTGCTCGCGCAGGCCCATCGGCATCCGCACGCGATGCGCCTGCGCCGTTTCGGCGAAGCGCGTGGTGATCAGCATCGAGCCGTCGTCGAGCCAGCCCGCGAACGACGCGCCGCGGGTGTTCTGGTAGCGGTTGAGCCGGTCGAGCAGCTCGTCGGGAATCGCCGGCACGTTTTCGCTGACGCGGTTGCCGATCTCCTCGCGGACGACCGCGGCGGGTTCGGCGGCGAAGGCGGGCGCGGCGATGGCCGCGGCGAGCGCGAGGCGGAGCAGGGTGGTGCGCATGGTGGTTCTCCCCGGGGAAGTCGGCAGAGCTTAGCCGGTGGCGGGCGGTCACCGCCGCAGGGCCGCCCCGGGGAGACCCGCGTCAGGATCGCCGCGCGGTCAGCAGCTCCCGCAATTCATCCTTCTCGTGCGGTTGCAGGTCGCCGAGCCGCGCCTGCAGTTCGTCGACGCGCTGCTGCCGCGTCTGCCGGTCGAGCTGCGCGACCGCGTCCACCACTTCCTGCCGCCAGATCTTCTCGTCGCCGGGCATTTCCTGCAGCGCGAGCTTGTGCAGCGCGCCTTCCTCCTCGCGCCCGGCGAAATGTTCCAGCACCGCCCCGGTCGCCAGTCCGGGCCGCTCGCGCGCGAGTGCGATCAGTTCCATCAGCAGCGGGATGCCGGGCTGGCGCAGCGTCGCGAACAGATAGGGCGGTTCGATCGCCTCGGCGAGCGACGGCTTCTGCAGCAGCAGCCCGATCACCGCGCGCACGAGGCTGATCTTCGGCGCCGCACCGGTGCGGTGCGGCCGCGCGACCGACGACGGCGCCGCCGGCCTCGGCCCCGGCGCATCGCGTCGGCCGACGCCCGTGAGCTCGGTGAGGCGCTGTTTCATCAGGTCGCCGAACGCGCCGTCCGGGATCTGCGCGAGCAGCGGCTTCGCGCGCTCGGCGAGGCGCGCCTTGCCTTCCATGCCGGCGAGGCTCACGTCCTTCGCCAGCTCGTTCCAGAAGAATTCCGACAGCGGCGTCGCCTGCGCGAGCCGCGCGTCGAAGCCGGCAGCGCCTTCCTTGCGCACGATCGTGTCGGGATCCTCGCCCTCGGGCAGGAACAGGAAGAACGCCTGGCGGCCGTCCTTCATCCGCGGCAGCACCGACTCGACCGCCTTCCACGCGGCGCTGCGGCCGGCGCGGTCGCCGTCGAAGCAGAAGTACACGTCGGCCGCGTTGCGGAACAGCAGTTCGGCGTGGTCGGGCGTCGTCGCGGTGCCGAGCGTCGCGACCGCGGTCGTGACGCCGTACTGGAACAGCGCGACGACATCCATGTAGCCCTCGACCACGACCAGCCGCGGGATCTTCGCGTGCGCCTGCCGCACCTCCCACAGGCCGTACAGCTCGCGGCCCTTGTGGAACAGCGGCGTCTCCGGCGAATTGAGGTATTTCGGGCCGTCGTCCTTCTCCAGCACGCGCCCGCCGAACGCGATCACGCGGCCGCGGCGATCGTGGATCGGGAACATCACGCGCCCGCGGAACTTGTCGTAGATCCGGCCGGCCTCGTTCTTCGAGAACAGCCCGACCTTCTCCAGCAGCGCCATCCGCCGCTCGTCGGTGCCGAGCGCGTCGCGCAGCGCGTTGAATCCCTCGGGCGCGTAGCCGATCGCGAAGCGCGCGCGGTTCTCCGCATCGACGCCGCGCTGCTTGAGGTAGGCCTGCGCCTTCGGGTTCGCGTCGAACTGCTGCTGGAAGAACTTCGTCGCCGCGTCGAGCGCCTGGTACAGCTCGCGGGAATCGCCCTGCGCCTGCGCCTGCCGCGTGTCGCGCGGCACTTCGATGCCGGCGCGCTTGGCCAGATCCTCGACCGCGTCGAGGAATTCGAGGCGATCGTAATTCATCAGGAAGCTGATCGCGGTGCCGTGCGCGCCGCAGCCGAAGCAGTGGTAGAACTGCTTCGTCGGCGACACGGTGAACGACGGCGAGCG
>CAMPHE010000295.1 GCA_946885815.1 uncultured Arenimonas sp. | reverse complement strand
GACTACCTGCTGACGTCGACGGTGAACGGCATCCTCGCGCAGCGCCTCGTGCGCCGGATCGAGCCGACGCACGCCGAACGCTACGAGGCGCTGCCGGAAGTGATCGAGGAATTCGGCCTGCGCCGGTTCCAGCCGGAAGGCCCGATCTTCCTGACGCGGCCGAAGCCCTCCGCACTGACCCCGACCGGCTACCTCGGCCGCACGACCATCATGGAATTCCTGGTGATGGACGACAGCCTGCGCCGTCTCGTGATGCAGCACGCGGGCATGGGCGAGCTGGAGGAAGCGGCGCGCGCGCGCGGCATGCGCACGATGTACGAAGACGGCCTGGTGAAGGCGATGCAGGGCCTCACCACGATCGAGGAAGTCATGCGCGTCACGCAGGAAGGCTGAGCCGGTGCCGATGTTCCGCTACCGGGCGCTGTCGAGCGCCGGCGAGACGCTCGACGGGCAGATGGAAGCCGCCAGCGCCGACGAGGTGATCGTCCGGCTCCAGGACCAGGGCCACCTGCCGGTGGAGGCCCGTCGCGCCGACGCCGAGGGGGGCGACGGCCTGTCGCGGCTGTTCCGCCGCGAGCCGTTCGGCGCGGCACAGGTCCTGCAGTTCAGCCAGCAGCTGGCGACGCTGCTCGGCGCCGGCCAGCCGCTCGACCGGGCACTCGGCATCCTGCTCGACCTGCCCGACAGCCCCGAGGCGCGTCGCGTGATCGAGCGCATCCGCGAGGCCGTGCGCGGCGGCGCGCCGCTGTCGACCGCGCTGGAGCAGCAGCACGGCATCTTCTCGCGGCTCTACGTGAACCTGGTGCGCGCCGGCGAAGCGGGCGGTTCGCTGCAGGAAAGCCTGCGCCGGCTCGCGGATTACCTCGAACGCAGCGCGGCCCTGCGCGGCCGGGTCGTGAACGCGCTGATCTACCCGGTGATCCTGCTGGTGCTGGTGGTCGCGTCGGTCGCGTTCCTGCTGACGATCGTCGTGCCGCAGTTCCAGGCCCTGTTCGAGAGCATGAACGTCGAGCTGCCGTGGTATTCGGCGCTGGTGCTCGAAGCCAGCCTGTTCCTGCGCGAATGGTGGTGGCTGGTGGTGCCCGGCGTGCTGGCCTTCGGCGCGTGGATCGCGTGGAAGCTGAACCAGCCGGCCGCACGGCGCGCACTCGACGTCCGGCTGCTGCGCACGCGCATCGTCGGCGACCTGGCGGCCAAGCTCGACACCGCGCGGCTGGCCCGCACGCTCGGCACGCTGGTCCGCAACGGCGTGCCGCTGCTGGCGGCGTTGAACCTATCGCGGCCGGTGCTGTCCAACCGCGTGCTGTCGGACGCCGTGGAGGCGGCGGCCGAGGAGGTGAAGACCGGCAGCGGCCTGGGTTACGCGCTCGGGCGGCAGAAGGTGTTCCCGCGGCTGGCGGTGCAGATGATCCAGGTGGGCGAGGAATCCGGCGAACTCGACGCGATGCTGCTGAAGGTCGCCGACACGTTCGACGTCGAGACCGGCAACGCGCTCGACCGGATGATCGCCGCGCTGGTTCCGGTGCTGACGCTGCTGATGACGGCGGTGATCGGCGCGATCATCCTGTCCGTGCTGCTGCCGATCTACGACCTCACGTCTTCGTTCTGACCTTCCACTACAGGATTTTCCATGCAGACCACGCCCCGATTCCCGACCCGTGCCGCCGGCTTCAGCCTGATCGAGATCATGATCGTGATCGTGCTGATCGGCGGCATCCTCGCGCTGGTCGCCAGCAAGGTGATGGGTTCGAAGGACCAGGCGAACTTCAAGCTCGCCGACATGCAGCTGACGACGCTCGCCGGGAAGATCGACCAGTTCCGGAGCGACACCGGCCGCCTGCCGGAATCGCTCGACCAGCTGGCGACCTCGCCCGGCATCGCCGGCTGGCTCGGCCCGTACGCGAAGGCCGAGGAGCTGCGCGATCCGTGGGGCACCGCGATCGACTACCGCCGTCCCGGCACCAACGGCCCGTTCGAGCTGGTGAGCCTCGGCGCCGATGCGGCGCCCGGCGGCGAGAGCGTCGACGCGGACATCCGCAAGCCCTGACGCGACGCGCGCCCCGACGATGAAGCGCGCCCGGGGATTCACGCTCGTCGAACTGGTGATCGTGATGGTGCTCGTCGCGACGCTGACCGGCATCGGCGCGATGGTGATCGGCGCCGCGGTGCCCGGCCGCGAACTGCGCGGCGCCGCGAAGGAACTCGCCGGCCAGCTGCGCTTCACCCGTGCGCAGGCGATCGCCACCGGCCGCGAACAGGTGTTCGAACTCGACGTGATCGGCAAGCGCTGGCGCGCCGCCGGCGAACGCAGCGGCGACCTGCCGGACGCGGTGGCGCTGCGCGTGATCACCGCGCGCGGCGAAAGCCCGGCGAAGGACGTGGCCGCCGTGCGCTTCTTTCCCGACGGCGCCGCCACCGGCGGCCGCATCGTGCTGAGCATCGACGATGCCGCGTGGCGCGTCGACATCGGCTGGCTCACCGGCGAGGTGACGCTGGCGCGCGGCGAGGGCCGCCCGTGATGCGCGCCGCGCGGGGTTTCAGCCTGCTCGAAGTGCTGATGGCGTTCGCGCTGCTGACCGTCGGCCTCGGCATCCTCGTCGCGATCCTCGGCGGCGGCCTGCTGCAGGTGCGCCAGGCCGGCGACGCGACCGGCGCGACGCTGCACGCGCAGTCGCTGCTCGACCAGGTCGGCGTGCTCGCGCCGATCGCCGCCGGGACAGAGGGCGGCGAACTCGACGACGGCCGGTACCGCTGGGCGATGGAGATCACCGAGATCGAAGACCCGGCGCCGCCGGTGCCCGCGCCAGACACCGGCCTGCCGCCGATGGAAATGCCCGGCCGCGTGCTCGGCGCGCCGAAGCTCTATCGCGTGCAGCTCGACATCGGCTGGGGCGAGGACGACCTCGCGCGCAGCCTGCGGTTCGTCACCCTGCGCGCGCGCATTCCGCCGATGGACGAGGTGTCGCCGTGACGCGGCGTGCACCCGCAGGCTTCAGCCTGATCGAGGTGATGCTGTCGCTCGTGCTGCTGTCGGTCGGGCTGGCGCTGGCGTTCGCGACGCTGCGCAACGCGACCATCGCCACCGAGCGCGCCGAGAGCGCGGCGCAGCGGCAGGAACGCCTGCGCGCGGTGCAGGCGTTCCTGCGCCGGCAGATCGACGGCGCGATGACGCAGCCGATCGAATTCGACGAAGTCACCGACGAGGCGGCGCTGTTCGCGGCCGGCGACGGCGGTATCGCGT
>CAMPHE010000294.1 GCA_946885815.1 uncultured Arenimonas sp. | reverse complement strand
GTACTCGACCGGCTCGTGCTGATGCGCCTGCAGCTGGTGCGCGCGGCGGAGTCCGGCGTGCGCGTCAGCGACGCGGAGCTCGACCGCGCGGTCCAGAGCGTCGCCCAGCGCAACGGGCTCGACGCCGCGCAGCTGCGCGAGCGGCTGGCCGCCGACGGCCTGTCGTACGAGGAATTCCGCAACGGCCTGCGCGAG
Source organism: uncultured Arenimonas sp. (assembly GCA_946885815.1). Next base: position 3,047 of record CAMPHE010000294.1, on the reverse strand, counting down.
GAGATGATCCTGGAGCGCCTGCGCCAGGGCATCCTGCAGTCGCGCGTGCAGGTCAGCGAAGCCGAGATCGACCAGCTGCTCGCCACGCGCGAGGTCGGCGGCCCGGAAATCCACCTGCGCAACCTGCTGGTGGCGCTGCCCGACGGGGCGACGCCGGAGCAGATCGCGACCGCGAAGCAGAAGATCGACGGCATCCGCGGCCTGATCGAGCGCGGCGAGCTCGACTTCGCGGCCGCCGCGATCCGCTATTCCGACGCGCAGAACGCGCTCGAAGGCGGCGAGATCGGCTGGCGCACGTACGACTCGATCCCGCCGGCGTTCGCGACGATGCTGCAGGCGATGCAGCCGGGCCAGGTGAGCGAGCCCGTGCGCGGCCCGAACGGTTACCAGATGGTGCAGCTGGTCGAGCGGCGCGACAGCGGTTCGCAGACCATCGAGGAGTACCACGCGCAGGGCCTGCTGGTCCGCACCACGCCGACGCTTCCGGAAGAGGCCGCGCGGCAGAAGGCCGAGGACCTGCGCGCGCGCATCGCCGCGGGCGAGGATTTCGCGGCGATCGCCCGGGCCGAATCCGACGACACGATGACGCGCGGCGAAGGCGGCGACATGGGCTGGTTCCCGCTCGGCGCGTGGGGCACCTCGGTCGCGGCGCAGCTGCAGCAGCTGGCCGACGGCGAACTGTCGCAGCCGTTCCGCAGCGAAGTGGGCTGGCACGTCATCCGTCGCCTCGGCACGCGCGTTTCGGACGTCACCGAGAAGAACCGCCGCAACCAGGCGCGCGAACTGATCGCGCAGCGCAAGTCCGAGGAGGAATTCGAACGCTTCCTGCGGCAGATGCGCGCCGAGGCGTTCGTCGAAAGCCGTCTGGCGGCGCCCGCGGCGACGACGTCGAACTGACGGCGATGCGGCCACGGCTGGCGCTGGTTCCCGGTGAACCGGCCGGCGTCGGCCCCGAACTCTGCGTCCGTCTCGCGCAGCGGCCCCCGGCCGCCGCGCTGCTCGCCTTCGCCGATCCCGACACGCTGCTCGCCGCCGCGCGCCGGCTCGGCCTGCCGCTGCGGCTGCGCGAACCCGACGCCGACGCCGCGCCCGGCGAGCTGCCGCTGCAGCCCGTCGCGCAGGCGCAGGCGGTGCGTTTCGGCGAGGCCGACCCGGCGAACGCGCCGGCGGTGATCGCCGCGCTCACCGACGCGGCGGCCGCCTGCCTGCGCGGCGAATGCCACGGCCTGGTCACCGGCCCGGTGCACAAGGCGAGCATCAACGCCGGCGGCATCCCCTATACCGGCACGACCGAGCTGCTGGCCCGGCAGGCCGGCGTGGACGTGGTGATGATGCTGGCGAACCCGACGCTGCGCGTCGCGCTGGCGACGACGCACCTGCCGCTGCGCGACGTCGCCGACGCGATCACCGGCGAGCGGCTGCAGCGCGTGCTGCGCATCGTCGACGGCGCGCTGCGACGCGACTTCGGCCTCGCGGCCCCGCGCATCGCGGTGCTCGGGCTCAATCCGCATGCCGGCGAAGACGGCCACCTCGGCCGCGAGGAACTCGACGTGATCATCCCCGCACTCGACGCGCTGCGCGCCGAGGGGCTGGCGCTGACGGGTCCGCTGCCCGCCGACACCGCGTTCCTGCCGGCGCTGCTGGCGCAGTGCGACGTGGTGCTGGCGATGTATCACGACCAGGGCCTGCCGGTGCTGAAGCACGCCGGCTTCGAGCAGGCCGTGAACTGCACGCTCGGACTGCCCTACCCGCGCGTCGCGGTCGACCACGGCACCGCGCTGGCGCTCGCCGGCCGCGGCGTCGCCGATCCGTCGAGCCTGTTCGCCGCCGCCGACCTGTGCGCGCGGCTCGCCACGCGGCGCGCCGCATGAGCACGTTCAAGGCGCCGCCGAAGAAGCAGCTCGGGCAGCATTTCCTGACCGATCGCGGCGTGATCGAGCACATCGTGCTGGCGATCGACCCGAAGCCGGGCGACCGCCTCGTCGAAATCGGGCCGGGCCAGGGGGCGATCACCTTCCCGCTGCTGCGCCGGCAGGGCGAGCTGACGGTGATCGAGTTCGACCGCGACCTGATCACGCCGCTGATGGAGGCGTCGGAAGGCATCGGCCGGCTCACGATCATCCACAAGGACGTGCTGCAGGTGGACTTCTCGAAGCTCGCCGGCGACGAAGGCCCGCTGCGGCTCGTCGGCAACCTGCCGTACAACATCTCGTCGCCGATCCTTTTCCATGCGCTGGAGCACGCCGGTGCGGTGCGCGACATGCACTTCATGCTGCAGAAGGAAGTGGTCGACCGCATGGCCGCCGAGCCGGGCAGCAAGGTGTACGGCCGGCTCAGCGTGATGCTGCAGGCCTACTGCCGCGTCGATTCGCTGTTCGACGTGCCGCCGGCCGCGTTCCGGCCGCCCCCGAAGGTGGATTCGGCCGTCGTGCGGCTGGTGCCGCTGCCGCCGGCCGACATCGGCATCGCCGATCCGGCGCTGTTCGCGCGCATCGTCCGCGACGCGTTCGGCCAGCGCCGCAAGACGCTGCGCAACGCGCTGCAGCAGGTGTGCACCGGCGCCCGGATCGAAGCGGCCGGCATCCGCCCCGACCTGCGCGCCGAGCAGCTCGACGTCGCCGCGTTCAAGCGTCTCGCCGATCACCTCGCCGCGACGCCACCGGACGAACGCGCCGGCTAGAATGCCGGCATGGAACCTTCGCCGCATGCCATCGAAGTGATCGTCGCCACGCGTTTCCTCGACGACCAGTCGATCCCCGAAGACGATCGCTACGTGTTCGCGTACACCATCCGCATCCGCAACGCCGGGACGGCGCCGGCGCAGCTGCTCGCGCGGCACTGGGTGATCACCGACGCGAACGGCAAGGTGCAGGAAGTCCGCGGCGACGGCGTCGTCGGCGAGCAGCCGCGGCTGGAGCCCGGCGAGCAGTTCGAATACACCTCGGGCGCCGTGCTGGAAACGCCGCTCGGCACGATGCAGGGCAGCTACCGCATGGTCGCCGACGACGGCACCGAGTTCGACGCGCCGATCGCCAGCTTCACGCTGT
>CAMPHE010000293.1 GCA_946885815.1 uncultured Arenimonas sp. | reverse complement strand
CCGGTGCCGTAATCGTCGATCGCGACGCCGCAGCCGACGTCGCGCAGCGACTGCAGCAGGCGGATGCTGCGGCCGATGTCGTCCATCACCAGGCTTTCCGTCAGTTCCACGTCGATGCCGTGGTCGGGGCCGGCGTCGCGCAGCAGCACCGTGCTGTCGCGCAGGAAACCTTCGTCGGCCAGTTCGCGCGCCGACAGATTGATCGCCAGCCGCAAGCCGTCGTGCCCGCGCCGGCGCCAGCGGGCGCAGATCGCGATCGCCTGCTGCAGGATCCAGCGGCCGACCGGCAGGATCATCCCGGTCTCCTCGAGCAGCGGGATGAACTCCGCCGGGGAGATCAGCCCGCGCTCGGGATGCCGCCAGCGCAGCAGTGCCTCGGCACCGACCAGCGACTGCGACCGCGCGTTGAACTTCGGCTGCAGGAAGAGCTCGAACTGGATCTTCTCGACCGCGACGCGCAGCTCGTGTTCGATGTCGACGCGCTTCTGCGCGCGGGCGCTCAGGGCTTCGTCGTAGACGACCAGCCGTGCCCCGGTGTTGCGGGCTTCCGACAGCGCCGACATCACGTTGCGGTCGATCGCCTCCGGCGTGCCGCCGTCCCGCGGCGCGTGCAGCAGCCCGCAGCGCAGGTCGGCGTAGACATGCTGGCCGTTCACGGTGAACGGGCGTCGCGACGTGTCCTCGAGGAACTGCGTCATGCGCCCGTGGTCGGCATCGGCATCGGGCCCGCTGTCGAACGCCAGCGCGAACGAGTCGTCGCCCGGATGCGCCACCAGGCCGCCGGTACCGAACTGCGCGACCAGGGTGTCCGCGATGGCGCGCAGCAGGGCATCGCTGAATTCGCGGCCGCGCGAATCGTTGAACACGTGGAAGTTCACCACGTCCAGCAGCGCGACCGTCTGCGGGCCCCGCGCGAGACGCTCGACCAGTCGCGTCGCCAGCGCCGTGCGGTTGGGCAGGCCGGTCAGCGTGTTGTGATACGCGAGGAACTCGAGCCGGTCGCTCTTGCGCAGGAACTCCCTGCCGTGGTCGATGTCGGCCGCGAGGCGTCGCAGCAGCGCGATCTCCTCGCCTTCGAACGCCCCGCGGTCATCGCTGTGCAGCACGAGCACGCCCCACGGCGGCGAGCCGAGCGGCAGCGCGATCTTCGCGCAGACGCCATGCTCGCGAAGGCGCCGGCCCATCGCGTCCTCGTCGGATGCGTCGGTGACCACGATCTCGCCCCCCGCACGCAGCGCGCGCAGCGACACCGAGCGCGCCGGATCACCGGTGGCCAGCGATTCACCGACCATCGCGTTCAGCGCCGGGGTGCCGTCCTCCGCGACCACGCGCGGCCGGCCGTCGTCGCCGTCGACGAGGGCCGCCGCCAGGTAATCGCCCTCGCGCACGGCGACCCGGCAGGTCATCGCCATCAGCTCGGCCTCGTCGCGCGCATGCAGCACGGCGTTCGACACCGCGCCGAGCACGCCCTGGATGCGGGCCAGCTGACCGATGCGCGACGCCTGCGCGATGCGCTCGGTCACGTCGCGGTCGACACCGCGGAATCCCGCGAGTGCGCCATGCTCGTCGAAGATCGGCTGACCGTTGCTCTCCAGCGTGCGCTCGCCGCCGTCGCGGTGCCGCCAGACCAGCAGCCACCCGCCCCATCCCGCCTTCCGCGCGATCGCGTCGCGGACCCCCGCTTCCAGCGCCTCGCGGTCCTGCGGCGCGATGAACTCGGCGACATCGCGCTCGAGCATCTCGTCGACCGACCAGCCGAGGATGCGCTCGACACTCGGGTTGCTGTACAGCAACCGGCCGTCGACGCCCATCTCCCAGATCCAGTCGTCGCTGTGTTCGACGATCGCGCGGAAGCGCTCCTCGCTCTCGCGCAGCGCATGTTCGGCCGCGCGACGCGCATGCCGTTCGCGCGCGGTCGCGATCGCGCGCTCCACCGCGGCCGGCAGCCGCAGCAGGTTGTCCTTCAGCACGTAGTCGGACGCGCCGCGGCGCAGCGCGTCGATCGCCAGCTCCTCGCCGATCGTCCCGGACACGAAGATGAAGGGCAGGTCGGGCGCGACCTCGCGGACGATGCGCAGTGCCTCGCGGCCGCTGAAACCGGGCATCGAGAAATCGCTGAGCACGATGTCCGGCGTGGTCTCCTGCAGCTCGCCGCGCAGCGACGCCTCGTCGGCCACCCGGACCAGCCGCAGCCCGCCGGCGTCGCGCAACGCGCGCCGGATCAGCTCGGCATCGGGCTCCGAATCCTCGACCAGCAGGATGTGCAGCGCCTTCGTTTCCATCACTCGCCGGGGGCCTGGTTGGCGATCATCCAGTACATGCCGACCTGGGCGATGGTCTCGGCGAACGCGCCGAAGTCGACCGGCTTGACGACGTAGCTGTTGACGCCGAGCTCGTAGCTTTCCAGCAGGTCGCCCTCCTCGCGCGAGGAGGTCATCATCACCACCGGGATCTTGCGCAGGCGCGCGTCCGACTTCATCTCCCGCAGCACCTGCAGCCCGTCCATGCGCGGCATCTTCAGGTCGAGCAGCACGAGCCGGGGCAGGCCGCTGGTGCGTGCCGCATGCGAGCCCTGCAGGCGCAGGTAATCGAGCGCGTCGACGCCGTCGTGCACGCGCTCGATGCGGTTGGCGATGCCGCGCCGGCGCAGCGTGCGCAGGGTCATCTCCGCGTCCGCGTCGGAATCCTCCACCAGCAGCACTTCGACGTTCTGGTAACTCATGCCTCCCTCCGTGCGGGCAACTCGAAGACGAAACAGGCACCGGCATCCGGCTGCGACCGTGCCGAGACCGTACCACCGTGCCGCCCGACGATCCTGTGCACGATGGCCAGGCCGACCCCGGTGCCTTCGAAGCGGTCCTGGGGATGCAGACGCTGGAAAACACCGAAGAGTTTATCGGCGTAGCGCGGATCGAAACCGACGCCGTTGTCACGGATCGAATACGTCGCCACCCCGTCGGCACGGCCACCGCTGACCTCCACGCGTGCCCCGCTGCCGCGCGGCGCGCTGTACTTCACCGCGTTCGACAGCAGGTTCAGCCACACCTGCCGCAGCAGCGCCGGGTCGCCGTCGCAGGGGGGCAGCGGTTCGATGTCGAACTGCACCGGGGCCTGGCTGTCCTGCATCACTTCCGACCAGGCTTCGGTCGCCAGCGCGGTCATGTCGACCGGCCGGGTTTCGAGCGGCTTGCGCCCGAGCCGCGACAGCGACAGCAGGTCGTCGATCAGCGCGCCCATCCGCCGGGAGCTGGC
>CAMPHE010000292.1 GCA_946885815.1 uncultured Arenimonas sp. | reverse complement strand
AAGCCGAAGAAGCCGCTGCCGACGTCGCGCCGCCTCCGGCGCCCGTCGAGGAAGAAGCCGTTGCGCGGGTCGCGGTCCCGGTCGCCGTCGATCCGGACGACCCGGATGCCGCGCTCGACGTCACCGACCTCGACGTCGACCTGCTCGACATCTTCCTCGAGGAATCCGGCGACCTGCTCGACCATTCCGACGGGCTGCTCGCCCGACTGCGCGAGAACACCGGCGACCGCGAACTCGTCGTCGGCCTGCAGCGCGACCTGCACACGCTGAAGGGCGGTGCGCGCATGGCCGGCATCTTCGCGGTCGGCGAGCTCGGCCACGCGATGGAATCGCTGCTCGAGGTCGTCGCCGAGGGCCGGCGCGAGCTCGACCAGACCGGCGTCGTCGTGCTCGAACGCGCGTTCGACCGCCTGCACGGCATGGTCACCCGCGTCGGCGACCGCAAGGCGATCGCGCTGCCGGCGAACCTGATCGGCCAGATCGACGCGCTCGCCCGCGGCCGTTCGCTGGAAGCCGCGCCGGCCACCGATGCGGCGCAGCCCGCCGAACGCGAAGCGCCGAAGGAAACCGCGCTCGACCGCGCCGCCGCGGCCGCGGAGGAAGCGCCCGTGCGCGCCGCGTTGCCGGTATCGCGCGTCGCCGCCGCGTCCGGCATCGAGATGGCGCCGCTGTCGGCGCCGATCGAAGGCCTCGGCGACGAAGCCGACGGCGGCGGTGTCGCGGCGCCGCAGGAACAGGTGCGCATCCGCGCCGACCTGCTCGACCGTCTCGTCAACTACGCCGGCGAGGTGGCGATCTACCGCGCCCGCCTCGAGCAGCAGCTGGGCGCGTTCCGCGCCAACCTCGGCGAACTCGGGCAGACCACCGCGCGTCTGCGCGAGCAGCTGCGCAAGCTCGACATCGAGACGGAAGCGCAGATCATCGCCCGCTACCAGCGCGAGGGCACCACCGACGACGAGTCGTTCGATCCGCTGGAACTCGACCGGTTCACCAACCAGCAGCAGCTGTCGCGCGGCCTCGCCGAATCGGCGGCCGACCTGACGAGCCTGCAGACGTCGCTCGACGACCTCGTGCGCCAGTACGAAACGCTGCTGCTGCAGCAGTCGCGCGTCAGCTCGGACCTGCAGGAAGGCCTGATGCGCACGCGCATGGTGCCGTTCGATGCGCTGGTGCCGCGTCTGCGCCGCGTGCTGCGCCAGTCCGGCGGCGAGACCGGCAAGACGGTGAACCTGAAGGTCGACGGCGCCAGCGGCGAAATGGACCGCAACGTGCTCGACCGCATGACCGCGCCGCTGGAGCACATGCTCCGCAACGCCGTCGCGCACGGGCTCGAGACGCCGGCCGACCGCCGCAAGGCGAAGAAGCCGGAAGAGGGCACCGTCCGCATCCAGGTGCTTCGCGAAGGTTCGGAAGTCGTGCTGAAGGTGAGCGACGACGGCCGTGGCCTCGACCGGGAAGCGATCCGCCGCAAGGCGATCGAGCGCGGCCTGCTGAAGGCCGATGCCGAGGTCACCGACCAGACGCTGTACGGCTACATCCTCGAAACCGGCTTCTCGACCGCGCAGTCGGTGAGCCGCCTCGCCGGCCGCGGCGTCGGCATGGACGTGGTGTACAGCGAGATCCGCCAGCTCGGCGGTTCGCTCACCATCGATTCGCAGCAGGGCAAGGGCAGCACGTTCACGGTGCGACTGCCGTTCACCCTCGCGGTGACGCAGGCGGTGTTCGTCAAGATCGGCGAAACCAGCTTCGCGGTGCCGATCGCGTCGGTGCAGGGCGTCGGCCGCGTGTCGCGCGCCGAACTCGAGAAGCAGCTCGCGAGCGACAACCCGTCGTTCAACTACGCCGGCGAGGAATACGCGATCCACGATCTCGGCCGCCTGATCGGCCACGCGCAGGCGAAGGCCCAGGACAGCCTGCAGATGCCGCTGCTGCTGGCGCGTGCCGGCGACCTGCGTGCCGCGATCACGATCGACCAGGTGCTCGGCAGCCGCGAAATCGTCGTCAAGCCGGTCGGCCCGCAGGTCAACTCGATCCCGGGCATCTTCGGCGCCACGATCATGGGCGACGGCCGCGTCGTCGTGATCCTCGACGTCGCGCCGCTGGTGCGCCGCCAGGCTGCGATCGACCGCAGCGCCGAACCGGTCGCGCCGGCACCGGCCCCCGTCGTCCAGCGCGTGCCGGTGGTGATGGTGGTCGACGACTCGATCACGATGCGCAAGGTCACCGGCCGCGTGCTGGAACGCCACGGCATGGAAGTGATGACGGCGAAGGACGGCGTCGACGCGATCGAGAAGATGGCCGAGCGCATCCCGGACCTGATGCTGCTCGACATCGAGATGCCGCGGATGGACGGCTACGAACTCGCGCAGAACATGAAGTCCGACGCGCGCATGAAGGACGTGCCGATCATCATGATCACGTCCCGCACCGGCGAGAAGCATCGCCAGCGCGCGTTCGACATCGGCGTCAACCGCTACCTCGGCAAGCCCTACCAGGAAGTCGAGCTGATGCGGAACGTGTTCGAGATGCTGGGCCTGGAGGCCGCGCATGCCTGATCCCGGCGTCCGCGTCGCGCTGCTCGCGCGTGCCGGCGACGTGCGCGAGCAGCTGCGTCGCGCGCTGACCGAACACGGTGCCGAAGTGGTGGCCGAAGGCGATCCGGCCGAGCTCGACCCCGGCACCGTCGCCGGTCGCCAGCCGGGGGTCGTCGTCGTCAGCCTCGAGCCGGCGATCGAGGACGCGCTGGCCGAGTTCGACGACCTGCTGGCGATGCCGGGCGTGCAGGTGATCTACGACGACGCCGAAGTCACCGGCCAGCTCGACGGCTGGGACCTCGCGCGCTGGGCGCGGCACCTCGCGTCCAAGCTGGCCGGCAGCGACGCGGTGCTGCCGCCGGCGCCGGCCGACGCCGAGCCGATGGCGGAGGCCGTCGAGGCCGCGCCGGACATCCAGCCCGGCGCGCCGCCGACGCCCGCGCAGGAAATGGACCACCACAAGCTCGAGGACTACGCGGCCGAATCGGTCGATCTGTCGGCCTGGGTGCCGACGACGCCGTCGCTCACCGACGTGCCGGTGGAGCCGACCGGCGAAGCCGCCGGGGCCGGGTCGCCCGATGCGGGTCTCGATCTGGAGCTCGATCTCGACCTCGCCGGGCTGGAACAGGCGATGGCCACGCCGATCGCCGACCCGGCGCCGGAAACGGCGCCTGCCCCGCACGACGAAGACGCGGCGGAATCCGAAGCCGTGACGCTGGCGACGGA
>CAMPHE010000291.1 GCA_946885815.1 uncultured Arenimonas sp. | reverse complement strand
ATCAAGCGGGTGGCGCGCTTCTCGATTTTTTCCTGCCACGGACGAGCACGGACAGACACGGATAGGGCAGGAACGCTTAGATGTTCGCCCTTGCCTTATCCGCGTCGATCCGCGTGATCCGCTCTGTCCGTGTTCATCCGCGCTCGCCCGTGCTCGTCCGTGGCAAGAAACAAGATCCCCGCCCGCGACGCAGTCAGTCCCGCAGGACAGGCCGCGCGAGGTCGTGGACCTTGTCCGGCTCGAGCAGTTCCAGCTCGCGGCGGTCGACCGCGACCAGCCCGTCGGACTGGAAGCGGCGCAATACGCGGCTCACCGTTTCCGGCGCGAGGCGCAGGTAGTTGGCGATGTCGGTGCGGGTCATCGTCAGGTGCATGCGTGTGGCCGAGAACCCGCGCTCGGCGAAGCGTCGCGACAGCGACCACAGGAACGCCGCCATGCGCTGGTCGGCGGTGAAATCGCCCGACAGCAGCGCGGCCTTGCCGATGTCCTGGCTCAGCAGCCGGAACAGCTGCGTCTGCAGGCCCGGCATCTTCGTCGCCAGCACCGCCATCTTCGGGAACGAGAAGCGGCACAGCATCACCGTGTCGAGCGCGACCGCGTTGCACGGATAGCGCGCCTGGTGGATCGCGTTCAGGCCGATGATCTCGCCCGGCAGGTGGAAGCCCAGCACCTGCTCGTGACCCTCGGCGTCGAGCACGTAGGTCTTCACCGTGCCGGCGCGCACCGCGGCGATCGCGTTGAAATCCTCGCCCTCCCGGAACAGGTGGTCGCCTTCGCGGAACGGGCCGATGTGCTCGACGAGCACGTGCAGTTCGCCGAGCGCGACCTTGTCGTAGCCCTGGGACAGGCACGCGTCGGAGAAGGCGCAGGTGCTGCAGAACCGGAGTTCGTTGCCGTCGTCGGCGATCGGGTCCGGCCGCGGGCGGCGCACGGGCTGGTTCATGCGGCGCCCGCGCCGGTCAGATCGCCTTCGAGAAGCGGGCCGGGGCGGCAGAGGGCGCGTGCAGGTAGCGGTCGAAGCATGCCGCGATGATACGCAGCAGCAGCCGGCCGCGCGACGACGCGGCGATCCGGCGCGGATCGATCTCCACCAGTCCGTCGGCGACGAGTGGCTGCAGCCGGACGAGGTCGTCGGCGAACGTGGCCGCGAAATCGATCCCGTGACGGTCCTCCAGCGCGACGATGTCGATTTCCGCGCGGCACATCAGCTGCTGGATCAGGTCGGCGCGCAGCACGTCGTCGGCGTCGAGGCGCAGGCCGCGCCACGTCGGCAGCTTCCCGCCGTCGATCGCGATTTCCCACGAGGGCAGGTCGCGCGGGTTCTGGCTGAAGGTGTCGCCGACATGGCTGATCGCGCTCACGCCCAGGCCGACCAGGTCGCAGTCGCCGTGCGTCGTGTAGCCCATGAAATTGCGATGCAGCCCGCCCTGCGCGCGTGCGATCGCGAGGTCGTCGTCCGGCAGCGCGAAGTGGTCCATGCCGATGTGCACGTACCCGGCGGCCGACAGCTTCGCGATCGCCAGCTGCAGCAGGGCCAGCTTGGCCTCGGGGGAGGGCAGGTCGGCGTCGGCGATCTGCTTCTGCGGACGGAACAGTTCCGGCAGGTGCGCGTAGCCGTAGATCGCGAGCCGGTCCGGGCGGATCAGCATCACGGTGTCGAGCGTGCGGCCGAAGCCTTCCAGCGTCTGTTTCGGCAGCCCGTAGATCAGGTCGATGTTGACCGAGCGGAAGCCGTGCTTCCGGCAGTCGTCGACGACCTGTCGGGTTTCCTCGACCGACTGGATGCGGTTCACCGCGACCTGGACCTCGCGATCGAAATCCTGCACGCCGAGACTCGCGCGGTTGAATCCCATGAACGCCAGTGCCTCGATGTCGCCGGGGTTGACGAAGCGAGGATCGAGCTCGATGGAGAAATCGCGGGTCGGTGAGGCGGACAACCTGAAGTGCGTGGCCAGCGATTCGAGGAACTCGCCGATCTGCGTGGGCGTCAGGAAGTTCGGCGTGCCGCCGCCGAGGTGCACCTGGATCACCTCGCGGTCGCGGTCGAACTGCGGACCGACCAGCGCGGTCTCGCGCACGAGGCGCTGCAGGTACGGTTCGGCGCGGCCCTTGTCGCGGGTGATGATGCGGTTGCAGCCGCAGTAGAAGCACGGGCTGAAGCAGTACGGCACGTGCGCATAGACCGACAGCCGGCGGGGGATGGGATCGTCGTTGCTGGCGCGGGCGGCGCGGGCGAATTCGAGTGGCCCGAAGCTGGCGCCGAACTGCGGTGCGGTCGGGTACGAGGTGTAGCGCGGACCGGGCCGGTCGTAGCGGCGGAGCAGGTCGGCGTCGAACGGGGGCATGGCGTCCATGGCCCGCATCCTCGCCCCGCGCGCCGCCGGGCGCCTTGACCTCGGTCAACTGCGGGAACTGCGGGGGCAAGCGCGGGGACAGTGCATGATTAACAAATCGTTTTCGTTGCGGGCCACGGCGGCTGCGTCCCTCGAAACGATTTGTTAATCATGCACTGTCCCCGATTCTCTCAGATCCAGCGCGCGCGGCGCAGCAGCACGAACAGCACCGCGACGACGGCGACCGTCGCGCCGATCACGGCCGGGTAGCTCCAGCGGCCCGCGAGCTCCGGCATGTGCACGAAGTTCATGCCGTACCAGCTGGCGATCAGCGTCGGCGCCGCCAGCAGGCCGGCCCAGCCGGCGAGACGCTTCACCACTTCGCCCTGTGCGACGGTGACCAGCGACAGGTTCACGCTCATCGCCGCGGTCAGCATCTCGCGCAGCGTGTCGACGGCGTCGTTGACGCGCAGCGTGTGGTCGTAGACGTCGCGGTAGTACAGCCGCATCTCTTCCCCGACCAGTCCGGTGTGCACGCGCGTCAGCTGGCCGGTGATGTCCTGCAGCGGCGACACCGCCAGCCGCATCCGGGTCAGTTCGCGCTTGAGGTCGTAGAGCTTGCGCACCGTGTCGCGCCGATAGGCTTCGGCGAAGATGTCCTGCTCCAGCGCCTCGAGCTTGTCGCGGAACTCGTCGACGATCGGCAGGTAGTTGTCGACGATGAAATCGAGCACGGCGTACAGCCCGTAGCCCGGTCCCAGCGCCAGCAGCTCCTTTTCGCGCTCGGCGCGGGCGCGCACCGGCGCGTACGACAGCGACGCGCCGTGCCGCAGCGTCACGAGGTAGCGCGGGCCGACGAACACATGCGTCTCGCCGAAGGCGATGCGGCCGTCGACCAGCTGCGCGGTATGCGCCACGACGAACAGCGAATCCCC
>CAMPHE010000290.1 GCA_946885815.1 uncultured Arenimonas sp. | reverse complement strand
GATGTGGTCGACCATCGGGTACATGAAGCCGTCGAACTGCGCCTCGGCGACCGGCTTCATGCCCTGCGAGGCGAGGCCGACGGTGAGGCCGGCGATGGTGGTCTCGTCGAGCGGCGTGTCGAGCACGCGCTGGTCGCCGAAGGTCTGCTGCAGGCCGGCGGTGGCGCGGAACACGCCGCCGTTGACGCCGACGTCCTCGCCCAGCACCAGCACGGTCTCGTCGTGCGTCATCTCCCACGCGAGCGCCTGGGTGATCGCTTCGATCAGCGTGATGGCCGCCATCTCAGCGCCCCTCCCACTTCAGCGCGTCGGCCCGTTGCGCCTGCAGGTCGGCCGGCAGTTCCGCGTACAGGTGATCGAACATCGCTTCCACCGGCTGCACCTTCGTCTCGAGATAGGCGTTGACTTCCTCGTCGACGCGCTTGCCGCATTCCTCCTTCCACGTGGCCTCTTCGGCCTCGCTCCAGACGCCTTCGGAGATCAGGAACGTGCGCAGGCGCGACATCGGCTCGCGCTCCCACGCCGCCTTGACCTCGGCGTCGTCGCGGTAGCGGCGCGCATCGTCGGCGGTGGTGTGGTCCGACAGCCGGTAAGTGACCAGCTCGAGCACGCTGCCGCCGTGGCCGTTGCGCGCGCGCTTGAGCGCGTGGTCCATCGCGGCGCGCACGGCGATGATGTCGTTGCCGTCGACCTGCACGCAGTCGAGGCCGCCGGCGAGGCCCTTCTGCGCCAGCGTCTTGGCGCCGGTCTGCGCCTTGCGCGGCACCGAGATCGCCCAGCCGTTGTTGATGATGCACAGGATGAACGGCAGCGTGTACGCGCCGGCGGAGTTGATCGCGGCGTAGGTGTCGGTCTTCGAGCTGCCGCCGTCGCCGACGCAGGTGACCGCGACGCGCGGCTCGCCGCGCAGCTTGAACGCGAGCGCGGCGCCGGCGGCGTGCAGGCACTGCGTGGCGATCGGCACGCACCACGGGTAATCGTGCGGGGGGCCGGCGAAGTCGTTGCCGCGCTCGTCGCCGCCCCAGTACATCAGGATGTCGCGCGGGCGCACGCCGCGCATGATCTGCGCGCCGTATTCGCGATACGACGGGGCGAACACGTCGTCGTACTGCATCGCGCTGCCGATGCCGATGTGCGCGGCCTCGTGGCCGAGGCAGCTGGCGTAGGTGCCGAGCTTGCCGGTGCGCTGCAGCGCGACGGCCTTGGTGTCGAACGTGCGGATGTACAGCATCTGCTTCAGCAGCTCGACCAGCGCGCGGCGGTCGCGCGCGAATTCGGGCAGCTCCTCGCCGAGCAGGCGCCCGTCGGCGCCGAGATACTGCAGGTATTCGATTTCGTAGGTGGCTACCAGGGACATCGCGCCCCTCCGGCGGAAAACAGACCCCGATGATAGCCGGCCCCGCCCACCCGATGCGAAACGGGCGCCTCGCGGCGCCCGTTCCGGTCGTTCATTCCGCGTGATGCACCGCGATCAGCCGCCCGTGGTCCAGCGCGGACGGCCGACCACCTTCACCCATGCCGCGTCGGCGTCGTTCGCGGCGTCGGTGTCGGTGCTGCGCGTCGTCGCGCGGGCCTCCACCCGCAGCGACTGGATCGGCGCGGTGCGCCACGCCTGCACGTCCACGTTCAGCGTCTCGGCGGTGCCGGCCGGCATCGCCTCGACACGGCCGCAGAACACCTGCGCGCCGGTGCCGACGGCGACGGCCGGCGCGCATTCCCAGCCGGCCGCCTGCACCGCGCCGACCTGGGCCGGCGTGGCCGAGATCGACAGGGTGAGCTCGGCCCGCAGCGCGCGGGCGTCGCCGTCGTTGCGCACCTGCACCGTGAACGGCACCGTCGTGCCGTCGGTCTGCGGCAGCGACGCGGTTTCCACGTCGACCGCCAGGTCCGCGTCGAGGAACGCCGGCACCACCAGGTCCGCGACGAGCGGATCATGGTCGGACGTGCGCACCGGAACCGTCGGGTCGGCGGCGTTGTCGACCGCGAAATCGCTGTTGACGCGGGCGTGGTGCAGCGTCGCGATCGTGGTGTCGAGCACCGCGTCGTTCACCAGTGCGTGGTCGAGCGTCTGCGTGTTGCCCTCGAACACGTACGAGTACTGCTGCGCGACCGGCTTGGTGCCGATCAGGTTCGTCAGCGGACGCGTCACGGCGCTGTCGCCGTGCAGCAGCACGGTGCCCTCGGCGGCCGGCGTGCCGGCGATGATCCCCATCACGTCCACGTAGCCGTCGCTGAAGTCGAACGCGTTGTAGTCGCCGATCAGCACCAGCGGCTGCGTCGCGTCGGCCTGGATCGATTCCACCAGTTCCGACACGCGGATCGCCTGCTGCCGGCGCTTGCCGCGCGAGCGGTCGCCGTCGGTGCCCCAGATCGCGCGCGGCGACGGGTCGTTGACGTCGAGCAGCGACAGCGTGTGGTTCAGCAGCACGGCGAGCGGGTAGTCGCTGCCGTTCTCGCCGCGCACCGTGGCCTGCAGCAGCAGCGGCGGACGGTCGAACAGGAGGTTGTCGACCGTGCCGTCGGGCCGGATCAGCGGCTCGCCGACGAACTGCTCGGCGACCGACCCCACCGTGACGCGCGGCGCGCCGTCGCCGGTCGGCGCGGTCTTCACGAAGAAGCCGAGGCGCTGGCTGCCGCTGGTGGAGAGCAGGTGCGCCTCGTAGCCGGGGCTCGTCAGGCAGGTGCCGAACTCGTCGTCGTTGATCGCGCGGGCGAGCCGGCGGGCGGTCTCGAGGTTGGCGATCTCGACGAGACCGACGATGTCCGGCGTGCGCAGGTAGTTGCAGAACACGTCGGTCAGCTTCTCGAGGCGGGCCAGCGGCACCGACTCGCCGCCGGACAGGTTCTCGATGTTGTAGCTGCCCACCCGGATCGCGCCTTCCTCCGCGACCGGCACCGCCGCGACGGTCGCGCCGCCCGACAGGCCGAGACCGGCGTGGTCGCCGATCAGCAGCGTGAAGTCACCGCGGTCGTAATAGAGGATGCCTTCCATGCCGTCGACCTGCGTGCCCGCGTCGACGAACAGCGGCGTGCCGCCGACCAGGCCCGTGCTCTCGACGCGCAGGCGCTCGGGATTGCGGTCGAAGATCGGGATCGCGTGGCCTTCGGGCAGCGGCGTCGCGTCGAGCGCGGCGATGCCGGGCTCGCGCGCCGGGCGCGGCGTCGCCGGCAGCGTCACGTGGAAATCGCCGAACGCATTGGTCGGACCGACCACGCGCGCCGACGGCAGCTCGACGCGCATGGCCTGGTACCGGCCGAGTGCGCCGGTGCCCACGCCCGCCCACAG
>CAMPHE010000289.1 GCA_946885815.1 uncultured Arenimonas sp. | reverse complement strand
GCCGGGGCGGGAGCAGACATGGATGTTCGCGCCCGAGCCCCACATGGACGTGCTTGTGGGCGTCCCCGGTCAGGGAACCCTCGCGTCGAGCCCGCTCGCGAGAGTCTCGTCCGGCGTCACGCAACGCGCGGCGCAAAAAGAACGGGCGCCCGAAGGCGCCCGTCCGGAACAGCATGCCGCGAAGATCAGGCGTCGGCTTCGACGATGACCTTGACGGTGGTGTGGACGTCGGCGTGCAGGCGCACCTCGATGTCGAACTCGCCGGTGCGGCGCAGCGGGCCTTCGCCGAGCGAAACCTCGTTCTTCTCGAGCGGGAAGCCGGCGGCGGTGAACGCCTCGGCGATGTCGCGCGGGCCGACCGAGCCGAACAGCTTGCCTTCGGTGGACGCGTTGGCCTTGATCGTGACCGTGGCGCCGTCGAGCTTTTCCTTGCGGGCCTCGGCGTCGGCGTGGATCGCGTTGGCCTTGGCCTCGTACTCGGCGCGCTTGGCCTCGAACGCGGCGATGTTGTCGGCGGTGGCCGGCACGGCCTTGCCGTACGGGATCAGGTAGTTGCGCCCGAAGCCCGGCTTGACGTTGACCTTGTCGCCGAGGCCGCCGAGGTTGACGACCTTCTGCAGGAGGATCAGTTGCATTTTCGTTGCTCCTTGACGTTAGCGGCGCGCGTGGCGCCGCAACGGGTGCTGTCCGTAAGGATCAGTTCTGGTGGTTGTCGGTGTACGGGATCAGGGCGAGCTCGCGGGCGCGCTTGATCGCGGTCTGCAGCTGGCGCTGGTACTTCGACTTGGTGCCGGTGATGCGGCTCGGGACGATCTTGCCGTTCTCGGTGAGGTACTGGCGCAGCGTGTTGAGATCCTTGTAGTCGATCTCCTTGACGCCCTCGGCCGTGAACTTGCAGAACTTGCGGCGGCGGAAGAACTTGCTCATGTCGGTCTCCTGGTCCCGGAATCAGGCGGCGTCGTCGGCGGAAGCGGCAGCCGGCGCGTTGCCGGTGCTTTCCTCGTCGTCGCGGCGCGGGCGGCGGTCGGTCTTCTCGTCCTTGCTCTTCATGATCAGCGACTGCTCGGTGACGGCTTCGTCCCGGGCGATGACCATGTGGCGCAGGACCGCGTCGTTGAAGCGGAACCCGTCGACGAGCTCGGTCAGCGCCTTCTGCGTGCACTCGATGTTGAGCAGCACGTAGTGGGCCTTGACGAGGTTGTCGATCGAGTACGCCAGCTGGCGGCGGCCCCAGTCCTCGAGACGGTGGATCGTGCCGTTGTCGCCTTCGATCAGCGCCTTGTAGCGCTCGATCATCGCGGGCACCTGTTCGCTCTGGTCCGGGTGGACCATGAACACGACTTCATAGTGGCGCATGGATGTTTCCTTGTGGATGCGGCCGGTGATTCGGCCTGGCAGCCCCCGGCGCGAGGCCGTGGAGCAAGGTCTCCCGGGAATCGGGAGCCGGGCATTATGCCAGAAAAGTCGCTGTGGTAGGCCCTTCGGGGCCGATCGGGCCTGAAGGCCCTCCCACCGTCAGCCGGCGACGGTGAAGGACTCCCCGCAGCCGCATTCGTCCGCCACGCGCGGGTTCCGGAACACGAACTGCTGGTTCAGGCCCTGGCTGACGAAGTCGATCTCGGTGCCGTCCACCTGCGGCAGGCTGGCGGCGTCGACCCGGACGGCGACACCGTCCGTCTCGAACACCTGGTCGTCGTCGCCCGGGGCGGTGGCGATGTCGACCACGTACGCGAACCCGGAGCACCCCGACTTGCGGACGCCGAAACGCAGCCCGAGGCCTCCCGGTGTCTCGGCGAGGTAGGCGCGGATGCGCGCGGCGGCGGCGGGCGTGAGGGTGACGGCCATGAGCGGTGTTCCGTGGTCGATGTGCGATGGATCGCCGGCGATTATAGGCATCCGGCGTGAACGCCTGCGGTATCCTTCCGCCTCCCCTACATCGGCCCGAAACGGCACAGGTTCAAGTCATGGCAGTGGTGAGCGTGCAGCAGGCCCTCTCCGGCGGCGTCGCCGTCGGCGAAAACGTCACGGTGCGCGGCTGGGTCCGCACGAACCGGGCGTCGAGCGGGCTGAACTTCGTCCACGTCAGCGACGGCTCCTGCTTCGACCCGATCCAGCTCGTGGCCACCGAGGCCCTGCCCGGCTTCGACGACGTCCGGAAGCTGTCGGCCGGCTGCTCGGTGATCGCCACCGGCACGCTGGCGCCGTCGCAGGGCAAGGGGCAGAAATTCGAGATCCAGGCCACCGCGATCGAGGTCGTCGGCTGGGTCGAGGACCCGGAAACCTATCCGATCCAGCCCAAGCCGCATTCGCTCGAATTCCTGCGCGAGGTCGCGCACCTGCGGCCGCGCACGAACCTGTTCGGCGCGGTGACGCGCATCCGCCACTGCCTGGCGCAGGCGGTGCACCGGTTCTTCCACGAACGCGGCTTCTACTGGATCAGCACGCCGATCATCACGACGTCCGACGCCGAAGGCGCCGGGCAGATGTTCCGCGTGTCGACGCTCGACCTCGCGAACCTGCCGCGCGACGCACGGGGCCAGGTCGACTTCGGCCGTGATTTCTTCGGCAAGGAGACGTTCCTCACCGTGTCCGGCCAGCTCAACGTCGAGGCGTACTGCCTCGCGCTGAGCAAGGTCTACACGTTCGGGCCGACCTTCCGTGCCGAGAACAGCCACACCACGCGCCACCTCGCCGAGTTCTGGATGATCGAGCCGGAGATCGCGTTCGCCGACCTCGCCGCCGACGCCGACCTCGCCGAGGAATTCCTCAAATACCTGTTCGAGGCGGTGCTGGCCGAGCGCGGCGACGACATGGCGTTCATCGCCGAGCGGGTCGAGAAGACCGCGGTCACGCGACTGCGCTCGTTCATCGATGCCCCGTTCGAGCGCATCGACTACACCGATGCGGTGGCGCTGCTGCAGAAGTCGAAGCAGAAGTTCGACTACCCGGTCGAATGGGGCCTGGACCTCCAGACCGAACACGAGCGCTGGCTCACCGAGCAGCATGTCGGCCGTCCGGTCGTGGTGACGAACTATCCCGAGCAGATCAAGGCGTTCTACATGCGCCTGAACGACGACGGGAAGACCGTCGCGGCGATGGACGTGCTGGCGCCCGGCATCGGCGAGATCATCGGCGGCAGCCAGCGCGAGGAGCGGCTGGACGTGCTCGACGCGCGCATGGCGCAGTTCGGCCTGGATCCGGCGCACTACCAGTGGTATCGCGACTTCCGCCGCTACGGCAGCGTGCCGCATGCGGGCTTCGGCCTCGGCTTCGAACGGCTCGTCGTCTACGTCTGCGGCCTGTCGA
>CAMPHE010000288.1 GCA_946885815.1 uncultured Arenimonas sp. | reverse complement strand
TACGTCAAGCCGGGCAAGGGCCAGGCCTTCACCCGCGTGAAGTACCGCAACATCAAGAACGGCCGCGTGCAGGAACAGACGATGAAGTCGACCGACTCGCTCGAGGCGGCCGACGTGGTCGATACCGACATGCGCTTCCTCTACGCCGACGGCGAGTACTGGCACTTCATGGACCCCGAGTCCTTCGAGCAGGTGCAGTGCGACGCCGCCGGCATCGGCGACACGAAGAACTGGCTCAAGGGCGAGGAAGACTGCGTGGTCACGCTGTGGAACGGCACGCCGATCGCGGTGCAGGCGCCGAACTTCGTCGAGCTGAAGATCGTCGAGACCGACCCGGGCGTCCGCGGCGACACCTCGGGCGGCGGTGGCAAGCCGGCCAAGCTGGAGACCGGCGCGGTCGTGCGCGTGCCGCTGTTCGTGAACCAGGACGAGGTCATCAAGGTCGACACGCGCTCGGGCGAATACGTCTCGCGGGTCAAGTAAGGGATGACGACGACCGCGACGGAGCGCTGCGACCTGCTGATCGAGGCCGGCTGGGTGATCCCGGTCGAGCCGCATGCGGTGGTGCTGGCCGATCACGCGGTCGCGGTGCGCGGGGGCGAGATCGTCGCGGTGCTGCCGTGCGCGGAGGCGCGCGGGCGCTACACGGCCGATGTGGTCGTGTCGCGCCCGGGCGCGGCGCTGCTGCCGGGACTCGTGAACGCGCACTGCCACAATCCGATGACGCTGCTGCGCGGCGTCGCCGACGACCTGCCGCTGATGACGTGGCTGCAGCAGCACATCTGGCCGATCGAAGGGCAGGTGATCGGGCCGGCCTTCGTCGCCGACGGCATCGAGCTGGCGGTCGCCGAAATGATCCGCGGCGGCACCACCTGCGCCAACGAGAACTACTTCTTCCCGGACGTGCAGGCGGCGACGTATTCGCGCCTCGGCTTCCGCGCGCTGGTCGGCCTGCCGGTGATCGAGTTCCCGACGGCCTGGGCACGCACGCAGGACGAATACTTCGACAAGGCGTGCGAGGTGCACGACGTCTGGCGCCGCGATCCGCTGGTCGCGACGGCGTTCGCGCCGCACGCGCCGTACACGGTGTCGGACACGTCGTTCCATCGCATCCGGATGCTGTGCGACCAGCTCGACCTGCGCGTGCACTGCCATGTGCACGAGACCGCGCACGAGGTCGACGAATCGGTGCGCGAGCACGGCGTGCGCCCGCTGGCACGGCTCGACCGGCTCGGCCTCGTCAGCGAGCGCCTGATCGCGGTGCACATGACGCAGCTCACCGACGCCGAGGTCGCGCTGTGCGCCGAGCGCGGCGTCGCGGTCGCCCACTGTCCCGAATCGAACCTCAAGCTCGCGTCCGGTTTCTGCCGGGCGCACGACCTGCACCGCGCCGGCGTCACGCTGGCGCTGGGCACGGACGGCTGCGCGAGCAACAACGACCTCGACATGTTCGGCGAGATGCGCACCGCCGCGCTGCTGGCGAAGGGCGTCGCCGGCGACGCGTCGGCGATGGACGCCGCCTCGACGCTGCGGATGGCCACGCTCGGCGGCGCGCGCGCGCTCGGTTTCGGCGACCGCGTCGGCTCGATCGAGCCCGGCAAGGCCGCCGACCTCGTGCTGGTCGACCTCGATCCGCTCGAAACACAGCCGCTGTATCACGCGGTCTCGCAGCTGGTGTACGCCACGGGCCGCCACCAGGTGAGCGACGTCTGGATCGCGGGGGTGCGCAGGCTCGCCGGCGGCCGGCTGACGGATATCGACACTGACGCGATCGGTGCGAAGGCGCGGCAGTGGCGCGAGCGGATCGCCGCGATCGGTGCGCCGGCGTCATGAACGCGGCACCGGAAGCCCCTGACGGCGGCGATCGCGCCGGTATCAATGCCAGCGCCGCCGAGCTGGAGAAATTCGGGGCGCTCGCACGGCGCTGGTGGGACCCGCAGGGCCCGCAGCGCCCGCTGCACGAACTCAATCCGGCGCGGCTCGGTTACGTGCGCGACCGCGTCCGCCTCGCCGGCGCGCGCGTGCTCGACGTCGGCTGCGGCGCCGGGCTGCTCAGCGAGGCGCTGGCGCGCGAGGGCGCGCACGTGGTCGCACTCGATCTCGCGCCCGAGCTGATCGAAGTGGCGAAGCTGCACCTGCTCGAATCCGGGCTGGCCGTGGACTATCGCCTGCAGCCGGTCGAGGCGCTCGCCGCGGCCGAGCCCGGCACGTTCGACGCGATCACCTGCATGGAAATGCTGGAGCACGTGCCGGATCCGGCATCCGTCGTGCAGGCCTGCGCGACGCTGCTCAAGCCGGGCGGCCACCTGTTCGTGTCGACGATCAACCGCACGCCCCTGGCGTTCGCGGGCGCGATCGTCGGTGCCGAATATGTCGCCCGCCTGCTGCCGAAGGGCACGCACGACTACGCGTCGTTCATCCGGCCGTCGGAACTCGCCGCGTGGCTGCGCGCCGCCGGGCTGCGCCCCGAAGACGTGAGCGGCCTGCAGTACGACCCGCTGGGGCGACGCGCGCGGGTCGGCGGCACGACCGCGATCAATTACCTGTGCAGCGCGCTCCGGCCGTGATCGCCGCGAATGCGCCGCGCGCGGTGCTGTTCGACCTCGACGGCACGCTGGTCGACACGGCGCCCGACCTGTGCAACGCCGTGAACCACGTGCTCGCCGGCCTCGGCCGCGCCGCGGTGCCGCTGGCGCGCCTGCGCGAGGTGGTGTCGAAGGGCGGCCGGGCGATGCTCGCGGTCGCGCTGCCCGATCTCGACGATGCCGCGCGCGATGCGCTGCTGCCGCCGTTCCTCGCCCGCTACGCCGAAGCGCTCGCGGTCGAGAGCGAGCCGTTCACCGGCGTGCCGGCGCTGCTCGACGCGCTCGACGCGCGCGGGGTGCGTTGGGGCATCGTCACCAACAAGCCCGAAGCGCTCGCCGCCGGTGTCGTTGCCGGAATGGGCTGGGTGGCGCGCTGCGCGGTGCTGGTCGGCGGCGACACGCTGCCGCTGCGCAAGCCCGACCCCGCGCCACTGCACCTGGCGTGCGAACGGCTCGGCATCGATCCCGCGCGATGCCTGTACGTCGGCGACGACGAGCGCGACGTGCAGGCCGCGCGGGCCGCCGGCATGCCTTCCGCGGCGGCACTCTGGGGCTATCGGCTGCCGGGCGAGGACCCGTTGCAGTGGGGGGCCGACCACGCCGCGGCCGTCCCCGCCGACCTGCATGCGATCGCCGGGCTCGCGCCGGCGTGAGCGTGCAGGCCCAGGACCACTTCATCGCCAAATGGCATCGGCGCGAGCCGGAGATGGCGCTGGCAGAGGTGTTCTGCCCGCCGGCGACGCGCG